>JASJIO010000195.1:0-15157 GCA_037625035.1 Amylibacter sp. | reverse complement strand
CAACTTATTATTCTGGCGGGCGAGCGGATGCAATTTGATCATCTTTACGCGCAAGATGTTTTGGAAAGCATCAAGAACTCAATTGTCCAAGTGGATCAATCCCCGCCCGAGGTTGTCATCCATCGGTGGGACGATTTGATGTGGGCAAAAGGTGCCGCTGGTTATGCGTTGGAAGGTGTTGAGGAAGCCGCTGTTGTTCAAGTAACGGCACAAAATGCTTAGGCTGCTTTGGGTTACTGGGTTGCTTGGCACGCCTGTTTTTGCAGACGCGCCGAAGTTTGTTCCGGTTGAAATCACGCCGCATGTTTATGATGGCGGGTGGGAACATTTTGTAGGCGGCGGTGTTGCTGTTTTCGATTGTGACAATGATGAAATGCCCGAGGTTTTTGCGGCGGGTGGGGCAAATTCAGCAACTTTGTATAGGAACGATTCCAGTCCTGGGAGTGAGGTGTCGCTTGTCGCGCAAACACCTGCCGGCTTGGCTCTTAAGTCTGCTTTAGGGGCTTACCCCATAGATATCAACAATGACGGGATGACTGATCTGGTTGTCCTTCGTGCCGGAGCTAACGTGATTTTGAAGGGTGGCCCCGACTGCACTTTTGAACCATTCGACAATTTGAATATTGATCTTGGGGGCGCATGGACAACCGCATTTTCTGCAACTTGGGAGGTTGGGAACGAACTTCCGACGCTGGCTTTTGGAAATTATGTGGATCGGGGGGATCCTGACGGCCCGTTTGGTGCGTGTGATACAAATCTGTTGCTCCGCCCTGATGATAAAGAATACCAAACGCCGATCAAACTCGACCCAAGTTATTGCCCTTTATCGTTGTTGTTCAGCGATTGGGGGCGCAACGGACGGTCTGATCTTCGGGTGAGTAATGACCGCCACTACTATGTCACGGGTGGGCAAGAGCAGCTTTGGGCGATGAATGAAACACCTCGCCTATATTCACAATCTGATGGTTGGGCGAAACATCAACTTTGGGGCATGGGAATTGCAAGTCGGGACATTACGGGGGACGGCGTGCCCGAGGTCATGATGTCATCGATGGGGGATCAACGGCTGCAATCGCTAGAGTTGAAAAAAACTGGTCCTGCTTTCAAAGATGCTCCGTTTGATTTGGGTACGACGGCCCATCGCCCGTTTATCGGTGGTGATGGACGACCATCAACAGGGTGGCACATTGCGTTTGGCGATGTTCAAAACAATGGCCGTGACGACATTTTTATAGCGAAGGGAAATGTGGAGCAAATGCCAGGTTTGGCCATGAAAGACCCAAATAACCTGTTGCTGCAAAACACGAATGGCAGCTTTACAGAAGTTGGTAATATCGCTGGACTGGCAAGTTTGCATCGCGGGCGCGGCGCGGCGTTGGTTGATCTAAATGGGGATGGGTTGCTTGATGTTGTTGTCGTTAACAGGCGTGCAGCGATGGAGGTGTATCAGAACACAACACTGGAAACAGGGCATTGGATAAGCGTGCGATTAAGGCAATTTGAAATAAATCGAAATGCGATTGGTGCTTGGCTCGAAGTGGATACAGGCACCCATATTTTTGCGCGTGAAGTTACGATTGGTGGTGGGCATGCTGGCGGCACGTTAGGGTTCGAACATTTTGGGTTGGGTTCAGTCAGGACGGTTCGTTTGCGGGTTATTTGGCCTGATCGTTCCGAAAGCCACTGGGTCACGGTAACTGCAGATCGAAAATATGTTTTTGATCGTGTCGGCCATAATATTGTGAATCGAAATTAACGTTCGACTGGCAATCCGCTGGGTACTCTATTCGGAATTCCTAACCGCCCTTTTATTGAGATAGGATCGGTTAAGGTCTCTAAAAATGCGATAATGTTCGAAATGTCGTCTGGAGATAAAACACTGGTCTTGAGCGAGTTTGCAGATGCAATCGCGGCGCGTTCTTTTGGGTCCGACATCACTGCAAAATCATTTTTAATGTTCATATCAGGCAAAACGGCTTGGCTTGTGTCGTAGGCTTCTATCGATGCGGTTGGTTTGCCGTGATGGACGAGTATCGCGGGCAGCGTTGCAAAGGCACCAGAATGGCCATAGGGCGCGGTATGAACCACATTGCGCAGCGATGGCGTGCGAAATGCATAAGCATCTGCTGGTGCGCCTGTCACACGCATTCTACCTACGTCTTTTTGGTGGCGCTCAAAACGCGCAGCTTTACCGGGCCCGATTTGTGGCATGCCGATTGCGTGAAAATCATGATCTGTTTGGAACTGTCCTGAATGACAGCTTGAACAGTTTGCGGAGCCATAAAACAACATCAGCCCTTTTGTTTGCTTTTTGGTTAGTGATGCGGAGCCTTGCAAGTATTTATCAAAAAGACTTTTATCTGCACGCCATTCAAATGCTATGAAAGCCGCGATGGCATTGGATATATCCGCGAAGTGCAAATCGCGGTTTGGGTGCATCCCGCGTTCGAATTTTACATTGTATTCAGGTATTGCTTCAACACGTTTGGCCAAAATATCCCACGCTCCGTTTGATCCTGTGAAAAAACCTTGGCGGACTGCTTGGGCAACATCATTTTCGGAATAATGACCCGCCATTTCATCGGGTGACAGAACAGGAAACATAGTTTGTGCTGATAGCAAACTGTCAAATCCAGTTTCCATGTCGGCACCAAAGGGCGTTCGAAAACCGTTATGCTCTGAGGGATCAGATTCAAGCCGTCCATCATGAAATAAAACTGAGAATTCTGATGCGCCAAGATTGAAAAGGGCAGGGGAATTGCGCGGAATGCGTTGTTCGGGTGGATTTTGTGGATCGGTTCGTCTGTCGGGGCCAAGCCCTATGCCGCCGTCGCCAATGCCAAGCGACACGCCGTCAGATATTCCAAATCGCGGGTGGTGGCACGTCGCGCAGGAAACTGTTTTGTTTCCGCTTAAAATTGGGTCGTAGAAAAGCAGCTGACCTAATTGGACAAGGTCCATACTGGGTTGTGAAAATGTGGCATCTGCGCTGGGCAAGGGCTCACTTTGTGCTGTGCCAGCGAAAATAGTCAAAAGGAGGGTCGATATGATCCTCATTCAAAGTTCTCGTCGCTTAGGGTTAGTTTTAACGTGTTACGATAGGGAGCATCTGGGGCCGTGATAATAGATGGAAAATCTGGTCTGTTCACGGCATTTGGATAGGCTTGCGGTTCAAGGCAAATACCACTGAATGGGGAATGACATTGTGATCCAAAAGCTGGGTGAATACGGGTCAGCTTACCTGCGCAATAAACTTGAAGCCCACTTTGATTGGTTTCCATTTTTAGGTGTGTTCCATTTTGATTTTCTAGCTTTATCGGTAGGTTGTGGTCTTTTTTCAGACAATAGTTGGTATCAAGACCTCGCGCCAAATGTTCCGTTAGCGTACAGCTCTTGTTGAAATCAAATGGCGTCGTAATAACTGAACTAACCTGTGTCGGGATGCCATCCGTATTTGTGCATAGCATCTTATTTGTGGGGATTTGAAAGCGATGGCCTTCTAGTGTTCCCGACCCATTTAGATTGTAATAATTATGCTGTGTCATATTGATTGGCGTCGGCTCACTAACGTGTGCTTGCATGTCGTAGACTAAGGTTGGTCCGTCTAGAAAAACGGTCACAGAAAACTCTACGTTACCCGGGAAGCCCTGGTCGCCGATCTTTGAGGAAAGGCGAAACTGAACACCGGATGTGCCATCTCGATCCATTTCCCAGATCCGTTGAGAAATCCCAGAGGTACCGCCGTGAAGGGTGTTTGATCCTTCGTTTTGATCAAGTTGATATTGCTTCCCTTGCAGGGAAAACTGTCCGCCTTCGATCCGATTGGCGACACGACCGATGATCGCACCAAGGTAGTGTGGGTTGCGTTCATAGTCAGCTGCATCTTCGTACCCTAAAACCGCAGAACGCGATGCAGGCCAACCCGCCAATTGCCAGCTTTGCGTTATGCAACCAAGATTTAACAACCGCACTTGTGCTGTTGAATTTTCTAAAACTGCGGTTTCTATGTTGGCCATTTGGGGGTCATTCAAACAAACTTGTTAACAAGGTTTTCTAAAATTTCCTGACGGCCCGATTTTGGTTCAGGTTCACTGCCCGTGGAAAGAACGCCTTCAAAAATACTATCAAGATCTCTGCTCAACATGGTTTGTGCCTCGGGTGTGTCCCAACCTTTGTAACGCTCTTGCAATGCTTGATCCAACCCACCATCTTCAATCATCGCAGCAGCCGCTTTTAATCCACGTGCGCAGACATCCATTGCACCAACATGCGCGGCTACAAGATCAGATGCATCGAGCGACTGTCGGCGTAGTTTGGCATCAAAGTTTGTACCACCAGTCCCCAAACCACCTGCATTCAAGATGTGGTAGTATGCTAGCGCCACTTCGGGAACCGAATTGGGGAATTGATCCGTGTCCCATCCCGACTGATAATCATTGCGGTTCATGTCGATTGACCCGAGCACGCCCAAGGCAGATGCAGTCGCAATTTCATGTTCAAAGCTGTGACCCGCCAAAATAGCATGGCCTTGTTCAAGGTTTAGTTTGACCTCTTTTTCCAACCCGTACTTTTGCAGAAAGCCAAAACACGTGGCGGCATCGTAATCATATTGATGTTTGGAGGGTTCTTGGGGTTTCGGTTCCACAAGAATAGTGCCTTTGAACCCGATTTTGTGTTTGTATTCCACGACCATGTTCAAAAATCGGCCCATGTGATCCAGTTCGCGGCTCATGTCCGTGTTTAGCAATGTTTCATAGCCTTCACGGCCACCCCACAGAACATAGTTTTCGCCCCCAAGTTTATGTGTGGCATCCATGCAGGTTTTCACAGTTGCGGCAGAATAGGCGAACACGTCGGGGTCGGGGTTTGTTGACGCGCCAGACATCCAACGATGATGGCTGAACATATTTGCCGTGCCCCAAAGAACCCCTAGATTTCGGGGTTCTAGTTTCTCTTCGAAATAGGCGATGATTTCTTCGAAATTCCGTAGACTTTCGGCGAATGTTTTTCCTTCGGGGCGAATGTCCGCATCGTGCCAACAAAAATAGGGTTGGCCCAGCACATCAAACAATTCAAATGCCACGTCCGCCTTTAGTTTTGCATGTTCCATGCTGCCATGGGGAAACCAAGGACGATCAAGCGTCGGCCCGCCAAATGGATCGCCGCCTTCCCATGCAAGTGAATGCCAGTAGGCAACGGCAAACCGAAGATGATCTTCCATGCGTTTGCCCATGATCACTTCATCAGGATTATAATGGGTAAATTCGAACATTCCGGCATCCGCGCCTTTAAACGCTGCAGGTTTGATGCCGTCAAAGAAACCTGATGTCATTGATTAAGCCTTTTCAGTGCGGGGTAGACCGCTTTGTATTTTTCATATGCAGCATCGAAATCTGGTTTCAGATTGGTGTCGGGGTGAATTATCTTTGCGGTTTTAGGTGGCGGCATTACATCGGCCACTGGGCGATCTGTCGCGCCGCAAATTGCCAATCGAGCAGCACCAAGTGCTGCGCCGAATTCTTGGCCTTCGGGCACTTTCAGCTTTAGGCCGAGTGTTGTGGCTAAAACGTTCAGCCAATATTCTGACTGTGCGCCACCTCCGGTAGCGAAGGCATCGTTTAGCGACGTTCCGGTTGATGCAAGCGCCTCTAGGTTGTCGCGGAGCGCAAAAGCCACGCCTTCAAAAATGGCCTGCACGATTTGTGTGTGATCTGTTCCAATGTCTAACCCGATGAACGCGCCGCGCACCGCGGAATCGTTGTGGGGGGTGCGTTCGCCCGAGAGATAAGGAACGAAAATCAGGCTGGTTGGTTTTTGAAGCGTGTCTGGCATCAGCTCAGCCAACGCGCTTGGTGTTTTTCTGACGATGCGCGACAGCCAATTTAAACTGTCCGTTGCCGAAAGTATGACGCCCATTTGATACCATGTGTTTGGTATAGCATGACAAAATGTATGGACGGCAGTTTCGGGTGAGGGAGAACAAGTCGATTGCCCTGCGAGTAAAACGCCAGACGTACCGAGTGAAACAAATCCTTGCCCATCTGTGAGCGCACCAATTCCGCAAGCAGCTGCAGCATTGTCAGCGGCCCCAGCAACGATTTTCACCGTTGGATTAAGCTGAAGTTCGGAGGCTCGGTCTGAAAGGATCAGACCAACCACATCCGTGCCTTCAAACAAAGATGGCATTTGATCCATTTGCATCCCTGATTTGGTAACCAATTCCGGCGACCAATCGCGGTTTTCCACGTCAAGCCAACTGGTTCCTGCAGCATCGGACATTTCGGAAACCAGACGGCCCGTAAGCCAGTAAGTCAGGTAATCTTTGGGGAGGAGAACAGTTGTGGTTTTCGCAAAGATGTCTGGCTCATTGGTTTGTACCCATGCCAATTTAGGAGCAGTGAACCCCGGAAAGACGATATTGCCTGATTTTTCTCTGAAAATGGGATCGCTGTCGAGTTTGGATGCTTCGAGGTGACTGCGCGTGTCATTCCACAAGATACAGGGGCGCAGAACGTGCCCGTCTTTGTCTAAAAGTGTAGCACCATGCATATGCCCAGAAGTGGCGATTGCGGCCAGTTTGGACATTTCTTTCGAATATTTTTCAATAAGCTTGGCCAGGACTTGTTTGCAGGCCTCGATCCAACAGGACGGATCTTGTTCGGACCACCCCGTTTGTGGGTTTTTCGACTCATAATGTGCTTGGGCGCTGGCAATAGGGGTTCCGTCCACGTCTACCAATAGGGCGCGTAAACCAGATGTTCCTAAATCAAGGCCTAGAAAAGTAGTGTGAGAATCTGTCATTGAGACAGTTTTTCAGTATTTAATTTTGAAGTCAAATTAAAATGAAAGCTTAATATATATCTAGCACTGCCAAATAGGGGTCGAAGAAACTCTTTCGAGCCGCTAGGTCTGATATATGTTTGATCCAACCATCCTGCTTGTCGCGAGCGTTGCTTTCTTAATTGCGGGCGGGATCAAGGGCGCGGCGGGGTTAGGATTGCCAACGGCGGCCATCGCAGGGATGACTTTGGTGTTAGAGCCGCGCGTCGCAATCGCGATAGTTTTGTTCCCTATGCTGGTTCTGAATTGTTGGCAGTGGGTAAGCGCAGGCGATTTAATGCGATCTGCACGCCAATATTCCCCGTTTGCAGGCATTTTATTTGTGTTTGTCGCGATAACAACATTTGCGTCAAAAAATGTAGCTGCACATCAACTGATGTTGGCTTTGGGCGGGGTTATCATTTTGTTTGTGGTTGTAAGCTGGAGTGGGAAGCTACCGAAGTTAACGCCGAAACAGGACCTGCCTGCGCAGATCGGTTTTGGTATCTTTGCTGGTATCATCGGCGGAATGACTTCGGCTTGGGCGGCCCCAATGGGGATGTATTTGAACATGGCGCAGGTGGAAAAAGACGAGTTCATTCGCGCCAGTGGTTTTATGATCACCATTGGTAGTTTACCACTGTGTTTGGCCTATGCGCAGCTGGGGTTTCTGACGGGACCGCTGGCGATCACGTCAATGATGATGATTGTGCCGGCAATGATCGGATTTGGGTTTGGTGCTGCAATTCGCAATCGTTTATCGCAGGTGATTTTTCGGCACGTCGTGTTGGTTGTGTTTTTGGTGTTGGCGTTAAATTTGATCCGTCGGGCGGTGTGGGTCGGGTGAAGGAATGCAAAGATGTATTTGTGTTTACCCAAGCAACGCGATTAGTATGGCGTCAACCCCAAAAGTTGCAAAATACAGGAGTGCCCCATGACTGTTTATATTACGCCAAATATGGCTCAGACGCCCATCGTGGATGCGTTCTTTGAAGCGCAAACAAATACCATTTCATACATTGTGACGGATCCCGCCACCAAAGCCTGCGCAGTGATCGACAGTGTTATGGACATCGACTACGCGGCGGGGCGTTTAACCAGCGAAAGTGCGGATAAGTTGATTGCCCATATTCAGGCGAATGGCTTGTCCCTTGAATGGATCATCGAAACGCATGTTCACGCAGATCATCTGTCCGCAGCGCCCTATATTCAGGACCGTATGGGGGGCAAAACAGGCATTGGCGCGCGGATAATGGAAGTGCAGGAAACATTCGGGAAAATCTTTAACGAAGGCACCGAGTTTCAGCGAGATGGGTCGCAATTTGACGCCTTGTTTGAGGATGGCGATAGTTACAAAATCGGCGAATTGGATGCGTTTGTCATGGCCACGCCGGGGCACACACCCGCATGCATGGCGCATATTGTAGGGGATGCGGCCTTTACAGGTGACACGTTGTTTATGCCTGATGGCGGCTCTGCGCGGGCTGATTTCCCGGGGGGTGACGCTGGGCAGCTTTACGATAGTATCCAACGGTTACTTTCGCTGCCAGATGCGTTGCGGCTGTTTATTTGCCATGACTATGGGCCAAACGGACGGGCCATTGCGTGGGAAACAACCATAGGCGATGAGAAAAATACCAACATTCATCTGAAAGACGGCCAAACCCGCGAGGAATTCGTGGAATTACGTGAAACCCGTGACGCCACATTGGCGATGCCCAAGCTGATTATTCCCTCCCTTCAGGTGAACATGCGGGCAGGGGAAATGCCAACAGATGATCATGGCAATGCGCAGTTAAAGGTACCGATTAACGGCCTTTAGTCCTTAGTGTAATCACCTGACACAGGTCCACGGTATTTTACTGTCAATTCCTCTGGTACTTCGGATCCGTCGTACATGAAAGGAAGGATGCCACGGCGCATGGACCTGCCGCCCATGTTTTTAATGTCGTGCTCGGACTTTGTGACACGTTGTGACATACGCAGGCCCCATTCGTGCAGATGACCGAACAGCTTGTCGCGGATGTCTTGGTGATCGGGGCTTTCGCCTATGTCATGGTACTCTTCTGGATCTCTTTGCAAATCGAACATCATGGGTCTGAACCCAGCTGCGGAGTGCATCAGCTTGTATCGCCCGTCAAAGACCATAAACAAGCGCGCATCGCGGGGTTCTACGCCCAATTTGGCCGCTTGCGGTGTGGCTGAGTAGTCGTATTCCGATATGGCGTAGGTGCGCCAATCAGGTGTTTCACCGTTCAACCAAGGTATTAGGGAACGGCCCTCGATAATGTGATCTGGCACTTCGCCGCCTGCGGCCTCAACAAAAGTTGCGGCAAGGTCGATGCTTTCAACGAGGGCATCGCAGGTTGTTCCCCTGGCCGGATCTGCGGATTTACGCGGATCATAGATAATCATCGGAACTTTAACGGATTGTTCGTGGAACAAATCCTTTTCGCCAAGCCAGTGATCACCCAGATAGTCGCCGTGATCCGAGGTCAGGACGATCATCGTTTCGTCCATTTTGCCCGTCGTTTCCAAATGGTCCAGCAGGCGTCCCAATTGATCATCGCATTGTTTGATTAAACCCATATAGGCGGGTATCACTTTGGCGCGAACCTCGTCACGCTGAAACGCGCTGGCGATTTTGTTCTCCATGTAGGCACCATAGACGGGGTGCGGATTTTCCCGCTCTACGTCATGGCGCGTTGCACTTGGCACGTGGTTTGCACCAAACATGTTGTGATAGGGGGCGGGCACGATATAGGGCCAGTGCGGTTTAATATAGGACACATGAGCCATCCAAGGGCCTTTGGCCTCATCGACAAAGCGAATGGTTTCAGAAGTTAGCCACGGCGTTTCACTGTCCTCTTCGCGGATGTTGGCGGGTTGGTCGGCGTTGCGAAACATCCAACCGCTGGTGATTTGCTCATCCGTGATACCCGCATTGGCGAAATCGGCCCAAGGGTTCTCACTCTCATACCCTTTCGACTTTAAGTATTCGTTGTAAGGTGATCTCTTTTCATCATAAAATCCGTCTGGCCCATAGCCCCATAACCCATCATCACGGCACCAATTGTCGAACCCGCATTCGGCCTGTCGCGCGCCAATTTGCGTGTCAGGTGCCAGCCCCAACCGTGCCATACCCTCTGCGTCGGCCTTCATATGGGTTTTACCGATAATCCAGCTGTTCATCCCAAGCTTTCGCAGATGATCGCCGATGGTTTGTTCTCCCACCCGCATCGGAAAGTTGTTCCATTGCGCCCCGTGGGATGCTGCATATCTGCCAGTGTAAAAGCACATTCGACTAGAGCCACAAACAGGAGATTGCACATAGGCGTTGGTGAACCGCAAACCCATATTCGCGACTCGATCAAAGTTTGGTGTGTGCAAATGAGGATGTCCTGCACAGCTGAGGTAATCGAACCGCAACTGGTCATACATGATAAAAAGAATGTTCATTTCAGGACTCCTGTGTTCGGTATTATCTAAAGTGGAAACGTAAAAAGTGGCAACCCGTTAATCATCGGGCAAGAGGGTAAAGCCTTCGTGTATACAATATGTATTTTTGTGAGTACAATTTTTAAAACCTAGAATCGAAATCACCTTTGGCCTTGAAGAAGGATGCAGCTAAATCAAAGAAATCATGGCTTTACGAAGCGTTGAAATCCGCTGTCCTGACGCTGGACCTACGTCCCGGTGCGGATTTGGATGAGGCGCGATTGTCTGATGAGTTCCAGCTGTCGCGCACGCCTTTGCGCGAGGTGTTTCGCCAATTGGCTGGCGAGGGTTATTTAGATTTACGTGAGAACCGTGGTCCGCGGGTTTCAGAGATGAGCCACACAACTTTGCGGGATTTTTTCTTAACCGCGCCGATGATTTATGGGGCGATTTTGCGTCTGGCTGCCAAGAACGCTACCACCTTGCAGATCACAGACCTGCAAGATGCGCAGACTGCTTTTTAAAGCGGCTTTGCAAAAGGGCACGTCTTCTGATCGTGCAATTGCGAACAATCGCTTTCACGAAGTGACAGGTGACATGGCGGACAATGTGTATCTGTTGCCCAGCTTTCATCGGTTGTTAATTGACCATTCGCGGATTTCGATGACCTTTTATCGACTGTCGGATAACCAAATGGCCAAAAATATCACCAAAGCTTCTGACCAACACGACAAAATTATTGACGCGAAAAACGACGCCAATGTTTTCGAGAATATCCATTGAGGCTGCGTCGATTTGTTCGACCTGTGCACAGTCCATTACCTCGCAAAAGGGCAGGGCGTTTTTCAAACCTTTAAGCATTTCAAAATCGGGTGCATTGCGCAAGGAACGACGTGCGCTCCGGCCACCAGATCTGATGCGTGCTGGGCGGTCTGACATACGAAAACTCCTTTATTTTTCTTTATTTTAATAGGTTTAGTGGAGCAGGGTCGCGTAAAAACGAAACTCATTTTCTTTAAACGACAGCCGTTGGCTTTTTGGGGAATATTTGTTAACAAAAATGATGATCAAAACAGCAAATATTGCGGGCGCAGGGATTGGGGGGCTGACCGCTGCCATTGCGTTAGCGCAACGTGGCGTTGAGGTGCGTGTGTTTGAGCAAGCACCTGAAATGCTGGAGGTTGGTGCAGGGATACAGCTTAGTCCAAATGCTATGAAAGTGTTGATCACGCTTGGGCTTGGAGACGCGTTGCAAGAAGTTTCGTTTGAACCAAATTTTGCTGTCATCAAAAACGGGCATACTGGAAAAACTTACGTTTCGGTGTCGTTAATAGAAACTGCTACGCGTGTCTTTGGTGCCCCGTATTATCATATTCATCGCGCTGATTTACAGGCGGTTTTAAAGAATGCTGCATCAGCGATAGGCGTTGAGATTGTCTTAAACACACGCGTAGAAAACTATGACGTGGCTGGATTTTCTGGTGTTGAATCTGCCGATATATCAATCGGCGCAGACGGTGTCGGCTCTGTTCTTTCTGCTCAAATGAACCCTTGTGCACCCGTACGATTTACCGGGCAAGTCGCGTGGCGCGGCGCAGTTCCAACGGAGCAATTGCCAAAAGGATTAATACCGCCAGACGCCACGGTTTGGACTGGTTTGGGTAAGCACATGGTCACTTATTATGTGCGTGGCGGAGAATTGGTGAACTTCGTTGCAGTCGAAGAGAAAACAAAGTTGGAGGACGCGAGTTGGACATCACGGGGTGATTTAACCGAATTGCGCGATGCGTTTGATGGATGGAATTCTACAATTACTACGCTTTTGGCCGCCGATACAGAAACAAATATTTGGGCGTTATACGATAAGCCTGAATTGCAAAAATGGGTAGACGGATCGGTCGTATTGTTAGGGGATGCCTGTCATCCAACCTTGCCGTTTTTGGCACAAGGCGCAGCAATGGCGATCGAAGACGCGTATATTCTTGGCCAATGTGTCGCGGCTAATTCAGAACTCAATGTGGCCCTTCGAAATTATGAAGTATTGCGAAAACCTCGAACGACAATGCTACAAAGAAAAGCTCGAAAAAATGCAGATTTATTTCACTTTCGCGGCCCGTGTGCTGGGCTAATTTCCAGAGCAAAATTAAACGTGGCGCGATTGTTGCCTACGAAGTTGGCAATGATTCCGTTTAATGACATCTACAGTTTCGATGCGACAAAATCTGATTTTTAGTCAGCTTCAAAAAGCTTAAACATTGCCTCTGCTGTCTTGTCGAAATCAAATTCTACGGTCCAATCCCAATCCCGTTCAGCACCGTCACAAACCAGCGCAGTTGGCCAACTTCCGATAAGGTCGACTAATTTTTCTTCTGGCTCATAACTGCAGTCAAATGTCTGATATCGTTGGCGGAGTTTTTCAACGATGTCGCTCGCACGGACTGTATAGCCATGCAGGTTATAGACAGGTTGCAATAATCTAGTTGGGTCAGTTTGTGCAATTTCTACAATGCTGCGGGTCACGTCATCTAAAAATAATGCTGCCATTCCTATGTCTGGTTCAATGGGGAAAGCAAAGGGTTTTCCGGCCGCAGCCGCTTGAAATGCGTTTGACGCGAAGGCAGTTAATGCGGCGTCTGGAGCATAAGGGGAAAGTACAAACGGGAAGCGCAAACATCGAAAATCAAGGCCTTGCTTTTGTTTCAAATAAACGCCCATTCTTTCCACCGCTACTTTGGTCGCCCCGTAGATGTTTTCAGGCCACTGTTCTGCATTTTCAGGCAATGGGTCAGGTAAATCGGGGCCATAAGTCGCAACTGTTGAGGCAAAGAAAAACGGTCCAACTTCAAACTCTAAGGCAAGTCGCATTAACTTTACGGATGCTGTCGCATTTACGTCCCAAGCGGCTTCTGGGTTTGCTTCGCTGCTTCCAGAAAGCATTGATGCGAGGTGAAAAACGGCTTGTGGTTTGTGGTCTTCAAAAATCTGGCGCAACAGATCATGATCACGCATGTCCCCCAAAACAACAGCATGACGCGCGCCTGTTTCTGCACCTTCCGTGCCAGGTAAATCAAAGCTGATTACTTTAATGTTTTGCGCTTCTAAACGTTTTGCGACAAGCCGCCCAAGGTTGCCGTTGCCACCTGTTATCAAAGCAGTTTCAAAGCTCATTTGCATAGTCTCCAACCAAATAGTTTCGATCTGTTAACTATACCGTGACTGCGAATTCCAAGAAAGGGATCACTTTAATTGCGCGGCAACAGCATCGCATATTGCAGTGTGACGCAGGTGGAAGAACTTAATTGCGGCACGTTTGTTTGGGAGAAAAGGGTCTTTGACTTTGCCTGATTTTCGTTGGTGGAAATGGCGCCTCACGCCTAGGTTTGATTTAATGGTTTCAGATGTGAATCCATCAACAAAGGCGCATCGATTTCCAGCTTCTCAAAAGCAGATTTTAGGTTTTATTGTGCTTTAAGCCTTTGGTTAGCAGTCTTTTTTCGGTACGTTGGTGCCGTTGTCATAAATACACAAGGGATGTGTTTTGGCAGGTGTGCGATCGCGGCTTCGACGTCGCGAAGCGCAGCGTTGCGATCCTTTGCCCATGTAGCGGATGAATTTCCAAGAAAAGTTAAAAACAACAATTTTGGATCATAATATTCGGGGTTAAACATAGTTTCAAAAGCAGATTTGTTGAGCATGCAAAATTGGTAATTATCACCTTTGCCAATTTGAACGTAAATGTTATCTGATCGATTTACCGTGCCGTAGGTGCCCGCGTTTATCTTCCATTTTGGATCGACACGGCAGATTGGGCGTTTTCCTGATTTGGTGCGCTTTGTCCAAGTTCCCAGAGAGGTGGAACGAACACCAATTACCGCAACGGACTGCGCACCAAGCTTGTCAGATATTTTGCTTTTGAAACCGCAATTATCGACAAAGTTTTCAAAGAAATCCAGAAAGCTAGGGCCAGCACCAAACGGGATTTGACTGTCGCCTAGGATCAAAATGTTGGGAGATTTAAGAAAAGTATTGATTTTTGCAGTGTCAGCTGACGCAGTATTATTCATGCAAAGTGTCAGTAAGGCCAAGATGGTAAGCAACGGATTTGCCCATAAAATTGAGCGTCTTAATTCTTTTGTGGCTTGTTCTGTCCCTTGCAACGATCACGCGCCGACATTTTTGATTTGCCGGACTTGCACATCAGTTGCCGAAACGCATACCAACTTGAAACTGGGGCGATGGCCCGCACCGCGCTTGCGGCGGGATTCAAAATTGAACGAACTGTTGTTGAAGCATGAACCTAGTTGAAGCAAAAAACCTGTCAGTTTCGCTAAGTGGTGCAGAGGTTTTGCACGGGGTCGATCTGACACTTACCGCCGGTGAAATTGTGACCGTTGTTGGCCCAAATGGATCGGGTAAATCTACGTTATTGCGCAGTATAATCGGGGTGGTTCCACTTAGCCATGGCACGATATCGACAAAGCCTGAGTTGCGAATTGGCTACGTGCCGCAAAAGCTGCTTATTGATCCAACTTTGCCCATAACTGTTGCAAGGTTTTTGGGTTTACCACAGCCTGCGGCACAATCAGCAATCATTGCTGCTTTAGATCGCGCTGGAGTACGTGATTTGAAAGAGCGCCAAATGGCGCTTTTGTCAGGCGGACAAGTTCAAAGATTGCTTCTTGCACGCGCGTTGTTTTCTAATCCGGAATTATTGATCTTGAATGAAGCAACGCAAGGGTTGGATCAAGCAGGATCAGCGGCTTTTTACGCACAAATCGAAACGATACGAACTGAGCTTGGGTGTGCAATCCTTATGGTTAGCCATGAACTGCATGTTGTCATGGCAGTATCTGATCGCGTGATTTGCCTGAACGGGCATGTTTGTTGCGAAGGGGCCCCT
>JASJIO010000194.1:0-7320 GCA_037625035.1 Amylibacter sp. | reverse complement strand
AGAAAAGGCGCTGGACTTTCGTCGTAAAGCCTTGAAAAGCAAACCAGATGATCCCAAAAACTGGTCATCTCTTGGTAAATATCTGCGCGCGCTTGGCCAACACAATCAGGCAAAAGTTGAACTGGAAAAGGTGCTATTGGTACACCCAGACGACGCTGAATTGCACATTCAACTTGCCTTTGCTCACCTCGCACTTGGGGATTACCCGAACGGATTTGCACAATTTGATTGGCGCTGGCAAGGCGACGAAATTACCCTCCCCAAAATGGATTTCCCCCAGTGGAAGGGCGAAGACATCCACGGCAAAACCATCCTTATCACCCCCGAACAAGGCTTCGGTGACACGATATTAATGGCGCGTTTTTTGCGCGGTCTTGCCGATCTCGGTGCCAAGGTTCGCCTAAACGTCAAACCACCGCTGTGCCGCGTTTTCAAAGACCTTGCAGGCGTGGAAAAATTCGCAATCACCAACGACGATATCATCGGCTGCGATTACTGGTCCCCGATGATGGATCTGCCCCGCTACCTTGGCACAACGCTCCAAAACGTCCCTACCCCAACAGCGCTGTCCATTCCAGATGACGCCATTGAACGTGCCAAAGCCGCGACCGCACCCTTCAAAGATGATTTTAAAATCGGCGTCCTGTGGTCTGGCTCGGTCAGCTACCGCGCCAACCACAAACGCTCGTTCAGCCACACCCAATTCCTTCAATTAACCGATATTGTGGGCGCGCAAATGTTCTCCTTGTACAGAGGCCCATTATCCGAGGCTTTCCACGCCAACAGCACCTCTTGTGTGATCATCGACGCCGCCTCGAATGATCGCGATTTCGCCGACAGCGCCACCCTGATCAACGAGCTCGACCTCGTCATCACAATGGGTAGCGCCATCGCTCATGTCGCGGGTTCTTTGGGTGCAAAAGTCTGGAAACTCCTGCACACCAAGGCATATTGGCTCTATGAACCTTTCCCTGACCACACGCCGTGGTATCCCACTATGCGCGTAGTAAGACAGGATAAATCTGGAGATTGGGACACGGTTTTACAAACGCTTCGCACTGATATTCAAGAATTGGTAAGACAAAAAAATGGATGAAATCCTCACGCCCATATCCCCCGGTGAACTGCTGGATAAGTTGACGATCCTGACGATCAAGCTGGAAAACATTACAGATGCCACCAAACACGCGAATGTTCAGGTGGAGCACACTTTACTTTCTAAAGTCGCTGATGCTGGCATCCCCAAATCCGATCAGATCACGCAGTTGCACACCAATCTTTTGTCGGTAAATAAGCAATTGTGGGACATCGAAGACGACATTTGCGATTGGGAACGCGCAGGGAATTTCGGCGCAGAATTCATCCACCTTGCCCGCGCCGTTTACGTCACCAACGACAAACGCGCAGACCTGAAAAAGCAGATTAACACCGCGCTCGGTTCCCAAATCGTAGAAGAAAAATCTTATGCCGACTACTAAACTGATCCTCGGCCAAACCCTGTCTTTCACGGGAAATCCGTTTGAGCTAGGCCCAGATGCTGCGCACCACGAAGCCGACGGCGCAGTCGCAATTACATGCGGCAAAATCACTGCCATTGGCCCCGCAGATCAGATGAAAGCCACCCACGCAAAGGCCGAAATCACCGACATGGGCGAACATCTGTTAATGGCTGGTTTTGTTGACGCGCACGTGCATTACCCCCAAACCGCGATCATCGCCAGCTGGGGGAAGCGCCTGATTGATTGGCTCAACACCTACACTTTTCCCGAAGAATCCCGCTTTGGTGATCCCGCCTACGCCGCTGATATTGCGAATAAATACTGTGATTTTGCGCTGATGAACGGCACCACAACTGCCGCCAGTTTTTGCACGATCCATCCTGAATCGGTTGATGCCTATTTCACCGCCGCCGCAAGCCGCAACATGCGCATGGTCGGCGGTAAAACCTGCATGGATCGTAATTCGCCCGACAATCTGCGCGACACCGCTCAATCCGCCTATGACGACAGCAAAGCCCTGATTGATCGCTGGCACGAACAGGGCCGCGCCACTTATGCCATTACGCCGCGTTTCGCGCCAACATCCACTGACGATCAACTCGCCGCACTTGGCGGTTTGTGGTCCGAACGCCCAACCTGCCTGATACAAACGCATCTTTCTGAACAGCTTGAGGAAATCGCTTGGGTCAAAGACCTGTTCCCGAACGCACGCGATTACCTCGACACTTACGAACAACACGGCCTTGTGCGTGAGGGCGCAATCATGGGCCATTCTATCCACCTTACACCGCGCGAAATCACCACCATGCGCGATCGTGGCGTCACCATCGCGCACTGCCCCACATCCAACACCTTCATCGGATCGGGCCTGTGCGATGTCACGGGCCTTAACGCGGCGGGCGTCATCACGGGCCTTGCAACCGATACAGGTGGCGGTTCGTCGTTTTCCATGCTGCACACAATGGCCGCCGCATACGAGGTCGCACAACTTCGCGGCGACGCACTCCACCCCAGCCACCTGCTGTACCTCGCCACCGTCGGCTCCGCCAAAACCCTTGGTCTATCCGATAAAATTGGCAACCTCGCCCCAGGAAATGAAGCCGACATCATCGCCATTAACCTCGCCTCCACCGCGCCAATCGAACTGAGCAGTGCGTGCGCAAACAACATCTGGGAAGCCATCTTCCCGACAATAATGATGGGCGACGACCGCGCCATCAGCGACGTCTGGATCGCAGGCGAACGGATAATTTGACAGATTAGACAATCCCATGACACCCTAAAGTAGATTTTAAGAATTTATTTGAGGGTTTGTTATGGTTGCTGCACCGCAAAGCGGAGTTGATGAATTTATCTCTGAACCAGATTGGTCCCGACCGATTTGGCTCACACAATATGACCCTGCGTCGACAACCGAGGAACGATTCACAGCTGGCCAAATCTTGCGTTGGTCAGCGCAGCCTTTAACTCAATCGGAAATCTCGGACCAATATCAACCAAACGACCCAGTTCTCTTTTGGCGCGCTGTCCGTGGCGCTGATCGAGGCGGAATTACTGCGACTGCAAAAGCACGCAACTGGTCAGGCCAGTCGGAAACGCCGACTGTGGAGCTTGAAATAACCTACTCCTTACTGGACAAACCGATCTCGCGAAATCTGGTCCTGGGCGTGCTTGACACTCCGGTAAATTGGACAGCGCAAGACGCCCTTAAACGTCTAGACAGCTTACAAACATAACGCATCAGAGACCTCGTGCGTGAACGTGTTGGATTAAAAATCATTGGTAAAGTCGATCAATATTCTCTCAAGAAAAACCAAAAAATAGATCATTCTGCAAAGCCATCTTCCAGCAGTGTCGCAACAGAAGAAGACGCGCTCGAAACCATAACCGACGCCATTAAAGACACATCTGATCCCGAAACACTCACAACCCAATCCCGCTTCTCCACTGACCGCCCCAGCCGTGTAAAAGACACGCTTCGCCCTGCGCCTAACGCCTTTGTGCTTGCCCAATACCTAAACCGGTTGCGCGGCAAGCCTGCCAAGGAAACCCGCGGGCACGACAGCTATGTCATGCACGTGGATGCACCTTGGGGCGGCGGCAAAACCACCTTTGCCAATTTCATCGCCAATTTCCTCAGTTACAAAGGGCACAACACGCCCGAAGATCAGCTTAAGTTTATTGATGAAAGCGGTGTCTCGCACGATAGGCTGGACAAAATCAAAGGCCACAACTGGATGATCCTGCACTTTAATGCATGGGAAAACCAACATGTTACCCCGCCATGGTGGAATTTTTACACGTCATTTCTCGACGGGTATAAGGACCACGTTGAACACCCGACTGGGTTAACAATAAACGAATGGTGGTGGCGCGTATCCTCTCCTGAAACAAGTAAATCGCTCGGCGTCGGTGCCATTTAATTTTCGTCGCAGTCATCCTCGCCATCAATTCCGACAAGAAAGGCGACCTAAAGACCTTCAAAGCCGCTGAAACGCTACTGGGCGCAACATCGCTGCTTGCTTTCATTTTCACCCAAGCCAAAGCAGGCATTCGCCGCATCGTTGACACTTCCAACAGCGCCTACGGCCCCACCGTTCTGGGCGAAGAAGACCCACTTTCCCGCCTCGGCAAACGTTTCCTCGAAGTAGCTGCCTAAAAAGATCGCCCTGTCTTTATGTTTATTGATGACATTGATCGGTGTGAACCGAAATATGTTGTCGAACTAATGCGCGGCCTCATCACCATCTTTCAGTCCAACTATGTAAGCTATCTCATTCTTGGCGATCGAGGATGGATCGAGCAAAGTTTTGAACACATTAACCAAAACATGCGTGATGGCCATTGCGACCGCAAAGGCCGCAGAACCCGCCCAAGCAGACATCAGCGAAACAGCTGTTCAATACGAGCGCGATGAAAACCGCGCCCAAGCAGCAATCGCACGCGCGAGCGCAGAGGATCAGGAAAAAACCATTCGCCACGGGCTCGAAGATGTTTAGCATCTTCTGCCTGAAAACCCACGCCGCGTGAAACGGCTCGTCAATACGATCGCGGTGTATCAAGCCAGCGGTGAAACGACTCTCGGCATCGATCCCGACAACAGCCACGACTGGCTCGAAATGGTTTTCTGGCTGATCCTATTTTCAGAATTCCCCAACGTCTTCGCCGCGATTTATGCGCGACCTTCGCTTCTCAATCCGCTGCCGACACCAAACGATGAAAAACTGCTGTTTGATCGGAATGTCGACGGCGGATTGCCAAGTGCCGCGCACAAAGTGATCGACGGTGTCACAATCGACGGCGAAAAAATCAGAATCACTTCCCATGTCGCCACAAAAATGCGCAAACTAACGCCCCTCGGATAACGCCAAAATTGCGGCCGTTGCGCTAAAGGTTAACGCCAAAAGTGCCATACAGCTGCCATACGCTTTGCATACCGTTTGCATACGTTTTGCAGCCCTGAAAAATGGCGTTTTCTCGTAAAACCTACCCACCCGGACGCAGGCTTATCACGCTGTTAAAGCCCCGCTAAACGCAGCGCCATTTTGTTTTGCCGCGCGATCACCGCGTTCAAATTAATGGTCGTCATTTGCGCATCGCGCACCACACCGCGCCCCTCAACAAACAGATCACGAACCTGGTGCGGCCCCGTTAAAACCAGCGCGGCAACAGGGTCCCAATTCCCCGCAGCAGCCAGATTCACCATGTTCCAAATCGCAAAATCAGCGCGTTTGCCAACCTCCAGCGATCCCACATCATAACGCCCTAAAACTTGCGCGCCCCCTAACGTGGCGATCTCCAAACTCTCGCGGGCAGACATGGCATCAGCGCCGTTTTGAACCCGCTGCAACAACATTAATTGGCGCGCTTCATCCAGCAAATGCCCCGCATCATTCGACGCCGATCCATCTACGCCCAAACCAACCCGAACACCCGCATCCCGCATCGCACGCACAGGCGCGATCCCCGATCCCAACCGACAGTTCGAACACGGACAATGCGCAACACCTGTTCCAGTTTGTGAAAATAAATCAACCTCTTGCGCGTCTAACTTAACGCAATGCGCATGCCAAACATCATCACCCGTCCAGCCCATATCTTGCGCATATTGCCCTGGGCGACAGCCAAATTTCGCCAGCGAATAATCAACGTCTTCATCGTTTTCCGCCAGATGCGTGTGCAACATTACGCCCTTGTCACGGGCCAGCGCAGCGCTGTCTTTCATCAAATCAGTGGACACAGAAAACGGCGAACACGGCGCCACAACAACCCGCGTCATTGCCCCATCTTTCACATCATGGAATCGATCAATCACGCGGATGCAATCCTCCAGAATGGCAGATTCCACCTCAACCATGCTGTCGGGCGGCAAGCCGCCATCGCTCTCTCCGATCGACATTGAACCGCGCGCGCCATGAAACCGCAAACCGACCTCAGATGCGGCGGCAATGCTGTCATCCAACGTCGCGCCATTGGGAAAAATGTATTGGTGATCAGAACTGAGCGTGCATCCAGATAGCGCCAATTCCGCCAATCCAACCTGCGCCGAGGTGTAAAATTCCTCCGGCCCCATTTGCTCCCAAATCAGATATAACGTCTGTAACCAGCCAAACAACAATGCGTCCTGCCCCCCCGGAACAGCCCGCGTAAGTGTTTGATATAAATGATGATGTGTGTTCACTAGGCCCGGTGTTACGACACAACCAGCGGCATCAATTCCATCCCCCTGCAATCCATGCCCTATCTGCGCGATCACACCATTTTCAACTGCCATGTCCACATTCGTCAGCTCGCGCCGCGTAGCATCCATCGTAACCAAATGGCCGATGTTTTTGATCACAGTTCTTGTCATTGGGCGTCACCTCAAAAGAAAAAACGGCAGTATGAGCCACCGTTTTAAAGAATTTAAACTACTGTTGCTTGATTTAGTTTACGTAAAACGCATCCCCAAAACCAGCCCCACTTGCAGAGCGTAATGCAGATTGCATTTACGCAGAACTGCCGAATGGGCCAAGCAAAACAACCTTCAAATTGCGACCACCGCGTGCAACATTTCGCGTCGCCACAGGCACGCCACTCGTTTGAAAACGTCAGATTGTGCGCTGTGCATTTGCGGCATCACCAAAGGTACCGATTTGTACGTACCGCTTGCTTTTTGCTTGCATAGTGCTGTGTTTCACAACAACTTTCATTGTGGATCGCGTTGTGCGGTACTGCTAGGTTGATACAACCTTGCACACCCGCGTCTTGCGTTTGACCAACTTACGAGGCACCGTATTCGTCCAGACCAACTCCATCTGAGCATCACCTTCGCGGGCCACATCGGACTCGATAACAGGGCCTGTCGTGGCCAAGCCGTGGACCGGATCAACCACTTGATTGGCCGTCACGACACGAACAGTTCTGCACGTGTTTTTGATCGAAGCATTGGCCGAAGCAGCGGCCCGAAGGCGACGTGAGCGTACCAAATCACCGGGATGAACCTGTTGCGATTGGCCTGCTGCTTGGCGGCGGGTCACAACCCGCCTTGTCGTTGTGGGAACAACAGATTGAGCCTGCGTGGTCGTTGTAAAGACCGTCACATTGCGCGTGTTACCATTGCTTTCGATACCACGTCGCGAATTGTGCACCAGATCGCCTGGGTGAACTTCTTGCGCCCCACGCCGCGTCGCAATGCGTTGTGTTACAACCTTTTTACGAACCACAACGCGTTTTGGTTGCGCCACTTGTTGCACAGCGGGTTCTCTGAGCACAAGCACACGCGCAGGCTTGGCACGAACTGTTTTCACAACTCTTTTCACAACTATCTGTGGTGGAGCTT
>JASJIO010000193.1:0-12677 GCA_037625035.1 Amylibacter sp. | reverse complement strand
ATGCCGCCTGCGACTGCTGCCTCAAACCGAAGGGATACGTTTGCGGCTTCGGCGGCAGTGGCAAGCGCGTGGCCGTGGTGCGCGAGGAGTGCTTTGTTCGCGGTTACAACGTGTTTGCCCGCTTTGATCGCGGCCTCGACTGAGGCTTTGGCTGGGCCGTCTTCACCGCCCATCAGTTCAACGTAAACATCCACATCGTCGCGTTTGGCGAGAGTTACTGGATCGTCTTCCCATGCGTAATTCGACAAATCCACGCCACGGTTCTTATTGCGTGATTGGGCGCAAACGGCTGTGACCTCAATTGATAGGCCAGAGCGGGCAGAAAGAAGTGCTACGTTTTGCTGGACGATCTTGATGACACCAGCGCCAACGGTTCCAAGACCGGCAATGCCGAGGCGAAGTGATTTGGTCATGGGGATAGCCTTTTGGTGTCTGATATATCGGGTTTTGTGTTAGCGGAACAGGCAGGGCTGCGCAACGTGAACTGCGGTTAATTTCCGACCTGACGGCGCAAGCGATCTGCGCGGGCACGCAAGGCAACAGCGCGGGCGGCATGTTGATCTGCATCTGTCTGATTGTCGGCAGCGTCTGATTGCACGGATGCACCAGCGGACTCTAACTCTGATGTTATGGCGAGTTCTGGCCAATCTGGGCCTGATGCTTCTGATCCTTCGGGGTATTGGTAATCAGGATTGTTGTCCTGAATGGAACAGCCAGCAAGCGCAAGGATGGTTGCAAAGGTGAAAATCACGCGCATTTGTCGGCTCCGAAAGGTTACATATTTCTTGTATGGGATTGGGGGGATTGGAGCAATGGGGTTGCAATTAAACGAGCGTTCATTTCTTTTGGGGAAGACGTGAAAAGGATGCCAAATGGCTCGTAAATCAGGATCAAGTTCGGAAAAAACGCGTCCTTTGGTGCGGAGCGCGGCGTTAAGCCTGTTTGCGCGCTATGGATTTGCAGCGGTTTCGATGCGTCAAATCGCAGCCGAAGTAGGGGTGCAGGCGGGTGCGTTGTACCGCTACACGCCTGACAAACAGAGCCTGTTGTTTGAGTTGATGCAGGTACACATGGAGGAATTACTGACGGCGTGGGGTGATTTTGATCCCAAAGGAGCGCCGCTGGAACGGTTAGATACTTTTGTGCGATTTCACATTCATCACCACATGGATCGTACGGAGGCGGTTTTCATTTCGTATATGGAACTGCGCAATCTTACGCCTGAAAACTTTGTGGTGATTGAAGGATTGCGCACGCAGTATGAGCAGGTTTTGGAAGAAATTTTGAACGCGTGCGGGGATGCGTCGGCAGATGAGAAGCTGACGACTTTGGCGGTTTTGGCGATGCTGACTGGCGTGAACACCTGGTACCGCGAGGGCGGCCGATTGGATCGAGACGCCATCGCGGACAGTTATGTTGGGATGGTGCGGGGGCTGGTTAACGCAACTGTGTGAGGCAATACCGCAGTGGTTTTGAAAGCGGTTGTTCACAATATCCGTTCGCTTTCATAGCCTCGGGTGGCGGGACAGTGCCGCCGATCAAAATCACGAGGTAATCGTCAAAGGGAGGCAGGTGATCGACTGCGTTTTTGCGGGCTTTTTTGAAGTCGGCATTCACGATTGCGCCAAACATGGGAAATTTGATCTGCCCTGACGCGCCATTTGTGTATTCGTTCATGTATTGGGTCGCGCCCCAACGTGCGTTTGTTGCAAATTGATGTTCTAAGCCGTTGATCAAGCGGCGTTTGTTGTTGTTTAGGCCCTGATCCGTTGCTTCGCCGTCGCGCACGCGGGTGTAGATGCCTTCCATTTCAGACAGGATTTTTGGCCATTCTTGGGATACCACGGTGGCCGACATGCCCATCACAGCGCGATTTTTGCCGATCTGCTCAAAATCGGAGGCAGGGCTGTAGGCCGCGCGGAGTTCTTGGCGGATGACGCGAAACATTTCGGAGCCTTGATTGGCCCCTATGTAATCCATCAAAAGATTTGCGCCGACCATATCGGTTTCGTCCGCGAAGGTTTCAGATTTGATAACGTACATCAGCGTTTCGAGGCTGTTTGGATCAGGCGCAAAGATCACGCCTTTGGGCAAATCCGTGGTGACAAGAGTTGGGTAGGCCACCTCTTTTGGGTGAACTGGAAGCCCGCGCAAAAGCGCGTTGACCGCTGATCGAGCGGATTCTTCTTTGGCCCGCAAGACCACATGGCTCGGCATGCCAAAACGGAACGTGAGGTGGCTGACATCTGTTCCATTGTCTTCCTCTGGGAACAACATGAAATCAAGCAAAACGCCCACGACATTGCTGGGGCGGCGGGATTTTGTGGCCAGCAAAGGGCGTTGTTGCACCGATTGACGGGCGTACCAAGGGCGTGAAAATTCGGTGCTGGAGAGTAGCGCGTGTAGGTGGGCGAGCCCGTCTTTGAAGGTGTTGTCGGGTACGGTTATCGTCAGCATGATGTGTTGCGGTAGCGTCGTGATCCCAAAGCTGATGCCGTTGATTTCACGGTAGGTTTCTGCCTCGAATGCGGACATTTTTCTGGTCGATCCGCCAACAATTGTCGCGAGTCCTGCGTGGGATGCTTCGATCCGGTTTTCCGCCAAGCTGTTGAGTGGCCACATTAAACTGAGTGCGGATAGGCCGTTTGTAAGCGGGCGCAACGTGGCGAATTGTGGTGAGGTTTTGCTGGCGAGAAGTTCGTCCTGCGCAAACGCGGGTGTTGCGACGTAAATGAGCACGGCGAGGATGACGTGGAAGATTTTCATATTATTCTTCCTTTTGTGCGAACAGGATCGACGTGGCCGATGGTTTGATCAATTTATTCATGAAACGGTGAACTTCGGCGTCGGTGGTTTCTTCGATCAGCTTGGCGTAGGTGCCTGGCGAAATGGGCGGCAGGCCGTCGGACGCGACGTTTTCCAAAAAGCTGAGGAAATCCTGTGCCCCGCGTGCGGCCCGTTTGGCGTGGGCGGCGTTGCGTTGCCGTGCGGTATCGATTTCTTCGGCGGTGATCGGTGTTTCAAGAAGCGTGTTTAGCGCGGTTTCAAAGCTGGCGAGCGCGGTTTCAAAATCAATGCCCGGCATCGGCTCAATGAACGTGGTCATTTCCGTATCGCCGTTTTTCGCCATGAAAAAATCTGTGCTGACAGATTGGAAATCAAAGCTGTTGAACATGAGAGCTTCGCGGATGCGCGATTGAAAGAGCGTCACGCCGATAAAAAACTCGCCCTGCAAATCGATTGATGTGTCGACCCAATCGAGGTCTACAAATTTTGCAAACACGATGATGTCGTCTTGCAGGCGGGTGGACGTTAGGCGTTCCAGTTTGCGCAGATTTGGATCGGGTTTTTCATTCAGCCACCATTTTTCGGGCGGGTCGGATTTTTCCGTGTCGCCGAAATATTCTTTTACTTTAGCGGCGGCAAGTTTGGGGTCAATCTTGCCAGACACAATCACCGAAACGTTGGACGGTGCGTAGTGTTTTTTGTGAAAATCGAGCGCGGTTTGCAAGTTCAGCTTTGGCACGTCTTCGATCATGTTATTGGCGCGGCCCCGTTTGGAGCCGTACAGGTTTTGTAGCGAAATTCGGCGCAGCCAACGGGTTGGGTATTGGCGTTCGCGCAAAAAGGTTTCGCGCTCTACAATTTTGATTTCGCTTTCCAGAAAATCGAGCGGCAGTTTGGGTTCGTACAAAACGGCGCGCGACAGTTTCATCAACTGATCGAGATCGCGCACAGGGCCAGAGTTGGTGTAGATCGTCGCGACCGAGCTGGTTTTCGCAAAAAGATCACGCGTGCGTGGTTCACGCAGCACGTAAGTGTCGGCGGAAAACGCGGCGAGGTGTTCAAGGAAATGCGCGGTGCCAGAGACTTCGTCGTCGTCATAACTGCCTGACAGAACAATCAATTGCACATCGACGCGGTTAAATTTATCGCGCGGCACAACATAGGCAGAATGCAGCCCACCGATATCGGTAAGGGGGATTACGTCTTGGGAATTGGCGGTGAAAGGGATGGCGAAAAGAAGGGCGGCAAAGATTATTCGGATCACGTTATGGCCTGTTTTATAAGTTGGTCCGCGAAGTTGGGACAGGTATCGATATGGAGTAGAACGGTTTTGCGTCAAAGATACAATCACGGTGCGCGTGATATCAATCTTGCGCAGGTGTTTGCGCGGTGACGTGACAAGTGATCGAAACCGCGTCGTTTTCTTTGGGATTTTTGGTTGGGGAAAGCGTGCAGATCGCAGGCAGGGCCATTGCTTCGCGGCGCAGCAAAATGGGCGGTTGGCCGACAAGACAAACATAGGTGCCGTTCGAGGACACATCGCGCAGGTAGGCGTGGTCTTTGCGCATTTCGATCACAAGATGCTGGCGCGAGACCCACTGGCGCGAAATTGTAAGATCGCATTTTTCACCGCGCCCAACAGAAATTGGAACGCCCCGTGTGCAAACAACTGTTTGATCCAGAAAGCTGAG
This sequence comes from Amylibacter sp., assembly GCA_037625035.1. GTDB lineage: Bacteria > Pseudomonadota > Alphaproteobacteria > Rhodobacterales > Rhodobacteraceae > Amylibacter. The sequence continues at coordinate 8,199 of JASJIO010000193.1, read as the reverse complement.
GTAGGCGGACGGGCTACCTGATCCAATGGCGCCGTGATCTGTTTTGGCGTGCGCGACTTGCGTAGTCATGGTTTGGTTGAATTCGGCAAAACGATAAACGCGCTCGCTCTCGGATTTACCACGAAGTTGGCGATTGTCGAAAAAGCGAACGAGCGATTGATCGCCCTTGTCTAGGCATTGATACAGGGCTTGGCTGCATAACGCTTCCTTGGGGTTGGCAAGATCCGCAAGGCGGGCGGCGACGTTTACTGGGTCGCCAAAGATGTCGTCGCGGGTTCGAATGGCGGGGCCATAATCCATGCCGATGTGGACGTTTAGATCCCCATCCGAGGTTCTAGAAAGCATGTCTTGGAGAGTGGCAAAGGCGTTTTGGGGGTTTTCAAACGTACACAGAACATCGTCGCCGCGTGAATGAATAAACTCGCCGCCATGTTCTGAAATCACACCGCGCAACAGATCGAGACAGGCCGCGATTTGTGTGCATGCCTGCGTATTGCCAACTTTTTCATAAAGCGCCGTGCTGCCAGAAATATCGGCGTAAACAATGGCAACGGTGACGTCGAATTGATGTTCTTGCATTAAAAAGTCCTTTGCCCGCAAATTAAGCACGGTTCTGTAATACTGGTACGATAGGTGAGCAATTGGGGTAGGGCAAGCTGGTAGGGCGCGAGAAAATCGTGAAAAATAGGCGAAAAATTCGGGAAATCGGGGTTGTTAGAGCGTGACTTCGCAGTCGATTGAAATCGCGCCCTCTGCATCTGGGTGATTTGTTGGGGATAGGCTGCATTTTGGTGGCAGCAACATTGTTTCACGGCGCAGCAGAACAGGGGGTTGGCCTGCGACGCAAACATAGACCCCGTTGGACGAAACATCGCGCAGATAGGCGTGGTCTTTGCGCATTTCCAACACGGCGTGTTGACGTGAAACCCAGCCAACGGCAAAACCAGATCGAAGGTTTTGGATCGTCCGATGGTGATTTCGCAGCCCGAGGAACAGACCACGGTTTCGCCGCCAAAGGTGATTTTTGCTTGTGATGTGGGGGCGGTGTTGTGGCAGTTGCCGATAATCCATCGCGTTTGCCAAAGAATATTTGCGTTCCCATGTCTAGGTTTGGGAAGGCGTAACGGTACACGTTCGCTGCGTCGCGTTTGCCTTTTAGGTGAAGCGTGTCAAAGAAAGTGAGTTCGGCTTGGCTGAACGAATTTACCTTTGAACGGAGTAACTCGCTGCAAATCGCTTCGTTTGCGTTGGCGAGGCTGGAAAAGCGGGCGGCGGCTTTGACGCAATCGCCAAAGATATCTTCGAGCACACGGATCAGGTCGCCAAAATCCAAACCGATGTGGACCAGCAATTCGCCGCCTTCGGTTTTGGCAAGCATGTCACGGGTGGTTCGAAAGGCGTTTTGGCAATCTTTGAAGGTGCAGACAACATCGTCGCCGCGTGAATGCACAAATTCGCCGTCATGTTCGGCAACGATGCCTTTTAACAGGGCAAGGCAGGCGCTGATTTGTTCGTGGGCTTTAGTGTTTCCGACCCGTTCATAAAGTGGCGTGCTGCCTGAAATATCTGCGAAAACGATGGCGACGGTTTCTTCCCGTTGCGTGTCAGTCATAAAAATACCCTTGTTCGGGTGCACGATTTTCGAATGAGTGTGCCCGTTAATGACGCGACGATAGGTCAGACCCAAGAGAAGGGCAAGTAAAGCGGTGACAAGCGTAACGGAATAGTTGGTGAGATGAAAAAGCCGCCCCAGATGGAGCGGCTTTTGATTGAGACTTTGGGGTGTTTACAGATCGTCGTAGATCGGGAAACGCGCACAAAGGTTTGCGACTTTGGCTTTGACGTCCGCTTCAACTGCGCCGTTTTTGTCTGGGCCGTTGGCAGCCAATCCATCGACGACTTCGACGATCAGATCACCAATTTCGCGGAATTCTGCTTCGCCAAAACCGCGCGTCGTGCCCGCTGGCGTGCCAAGGCGGATGCCTGAGGTAACAGTCGGTTTTTCAGGATCAAACGGGATGCCGTTTTTGTTCGTAGTGATGTGCGCACGGCCAAGGGCCGCATCGGTGATGTTGCCTGTCACGCCCTTGGGACGCAAATCGACCAGCATGACGTGGGTGTCTGTGCCGCCTGTTACGATATCAAGACCATTTTTCATCAGCTGATCCGCAAGCGCTTGCGCGTTCTTGATGACCTGCTGTTGGTAGGTTTTGAACTCGGGGCGCAGAGCCTCGCCGAATGCTACGGCTTTGGCTGCGATCACGTGCATCAACGGGCCGCCTTGGATACCGGGGAAGATGGCGGAGTTAAATTTCTTGGCCAAAGCCTCGTCATTCGTCAGGATCATGCCGCCGCGTGGGCCGCGCAATGTTTTATGCGTGGTTGTTGTGGCAACATGGGCGTGTGGGAATGGGGACGGGTGTTCGCCAGCGGCCACGAGGCCTGCGAAATGTGCCATATCCACGTGCAGATATGCGCCAACACTGTTTGCGATTTTGCGCATTCTGGCAAAGTCGATTTGACGTGGGATGGCAGAACCACCTGCGATGAGCATTTTTGGTTTGTGCTCTGTGGCGAGGGCTTGGACTTGGTCGTAATCGAGAAGGTTATCTTCTTCGCGCACGCCGTACTGAATGGCTTTGAACCATTTGCCAGATTGGTTCGGTTTCGCACCGTGCGTTAGGTGGCCACCTGCATCGAGCGACATGCCGAGAATGGTGTCACCAGGTTGAAGGAGCGCTTGCATCACGCCTTGGTTGGCTTGCGAGCCAGAGTTTGGTTGCACGTTGGCAAAGTCACAGGCGAACAGTTCGCAAGCGCGCGACACGGCGAGGTTTTCAGCCACGTCAACGTATTGGCAACCACCGTAATAACGACGCCCTGCGTAACCTTCGGCGTATTTATTGGTCATCACGGAACCTTGGGCCTGCATGACCGCTTTGGACACGATGTTTTCGGATGCGATCAGTTCGATCTCGTCGCGTTGACGGCCAAGTTCGTTGGTGATGGAGCCAAAAAGTTCTGGGTCCCGAGAGGAGAGGTCTTCGGTGAAGAAGCCAGCATCGCGTACGTTTGTCATATCGAAGATTCCTGTTGTTGGTGCATCGTTTGGGCAGGGTATAATCGGTGTTGTCGTGCCCATAATACCCAGATGCGACGAAATTTATATCTTGAGGGATGAAATATGGGGAATCAAGTTGATTGCAAAGGCGCAAATGGTCGCAAAATGGTAAATTTGCAGTGTGCCATTGTATGCTGAAAGCGGCGATTTGGGTTTTTTACGGGCCACGGCGTGGGGTTTCGCTTGCGCTGCGGGGCTGGCAAGGGAATGGTGGTGCGTGAATGGCAAAGGCGCATAAGATGCGATTTAAGAAGATTAGTTTTTTGGCAAGCAAGGCCGATATCGCACAAGAAGCGCGCGCCGCATTGATTGGGCGGTACGGTGATTTCCCCCCCGTGCAGGCTGATTTGATTGTCGCACTTGGCGGCGATGGTTTTATGCTGTCAACGTTGCACGCGACGCAAGGATTGCGCGCGCCTGTGTACGGAATGAACCGCGGCACGGTTGGGTTTTTGATGAACGCATACGCGCCAGAAGGTTTGACGGATCGTTTGGCAGACGCCGAAGAGGCGGTGATCCATCCGCTGCGTATGACGGCCCATTGTGTTGGCGGTGAAGAGGTTGAAGCACTGGCGATCAACGAGGTGTCGTTGCTGCGTGAAGGGCCGCAAGCAGCGAAATTGCGGATTTTTGTGGACGGCAAAGAACGCATGGCAGAGCTGGTGTGTGATGGTGCGCTGTTGGCGACGCCTGCTGGATCGACGGCCTATAACTATTCTGCGCACGGGCCGATTTTGCCGATTGGAGCTGAGATTTTGGCGTTGACGGCGATGGCTGCGTTTCGACCACGACGCTGGCGAGGGGCGTTGTTGCCGATCAGCGCGAAGGTGCGCTTTGAGGTGTTGGAGCCTGAAAAGCGCCCTGTTCAGGCTGTCGCGGATAGTTTTGAAGTGCGCACGGTGGAATGGGTTGAAATTGCCAGCGCGCCCGAAGTTGCCCATCGGTTGCTGTTTGATCCTGAACACGGATTAGAAGAGCGATTGATCCGTGAGCAGTTCGTCTGATTTTCACATAAAAGCAGGTCGCGGCGTGGTTTTACGCCGGCTAAATGGCGCGGATTTGGCGGCTTTTCAGGGGTATCGGCGCGATCCAGAGGTCGGTAAGTTTCAAGACTGGTCGCGGATGCATGACGGCGAGGTGTTGGGGTTTTTGAACCACATGGCAGCGGTGGATTTGTTTGAACGCTGGCGGTGGTGCAGATCGGTATCGCGTTGGTTGGAGAGTTGATTGGGGACTTGGGTGTTTTGCTCGATCCTGATGCGCCCGAGGCCGAGGTTGGGGTGACGTTGACTGCGGGTGCGCAACCAGGGGGGTTGGGCGAAGTCGCGGTGCGCGCGTTGTTTTCGTATTTGTTTGAACAGTTAGGTTTGCAGCGCATTATTGCGGGAGCCGATTTGGCCAATGCGCGGTCCATCGCGTTGATGGAGCGGTTGGGGAGGGAACAAACTGGCGCTGCAAACGGCGATGTGGATTATGTTTTACATCGAGCGGTAAAATAGGTGCCTCCGGCGGAAGTATTTCTGTGGAAAAGAAACGAAGCACGCGGATTATTTTGAGAGTTTGAAGGCGGCTTGGTCGATTGGGTAATACGCCTCGATTGCGGCGATTGCGATGACGCTGGCGGTTGTTCCATCGGCGGAAGGGATGTTTTGGCCCCCTTGAACGGCGGTGACTGTGGCCTTGCCACGAGGCAGTTCAGCGGCGACGCGCGCGGTGTCGATTGCAGATGGGTCTTGGACGCCGATGGTGACTTTTACGGACATCAATTTGTGATCGAGGCCGAGTTCAGAAAACAGGGTGAGCGACGAGTGGCGGATGGCGTCGTTTACCGACCGAATGGCGGCTTTGGTGTAATCGAGGCCGTAGAGATCGGTGCCTGTGCCCGTTTCTAGGATAATGCGCTGTTGTTTCATTTTGCAGGCTCTATATTAAAGGACACCACGATGGCGGCGTTGGCGATGACGGTGTGATCCGTGCTGTCTGGCTTGGCGATATCGAGACCGCCGTGGGAGGCAGTTATCGCGATTTGGCCGTAGGGAAACATGTCTTTCAGGGCGTCAGTGTCGACTTTGGTAGGGTTTTGGACGGCTATGTCGACGTCGACGATCATGGATTCTTTGGGGAAGCCAAAAGCGGGTGCGACCGTTAAGGAATTGCGCCAAAGTGCATTTTGGATCGCGCGTCGTGCGGCGGCGGTGTAATCCATGCGGCGCAGGGATGTTCCGTGGCCAATTTCGAGTGCGACGCGGGTTTTGGGCATTTGATTTTCTTTGTTCGATGTTGCGCGGAGGTAACCTTAGCCAGTTTGGTTGTGCAAGGGCAGACGGGCGAATTGTTTTCGTGATTGGTTTGGGTTAGACATGAGTCTTAGAATTTTTGCGGAGTTATCATGGCGTTGAGTGCAAACGAACAGGTGCGGTATTGGGGTGTTGGGGCCGTGGTTCTGCTGTTGGCGATGTGGATGATGGGCAATGTGTTGCTGCCGTTCATTACGGGCATGGCGATTGCGTATTTTCTGGACCCAGTGGCGGACAGGTTGGAAGCGGCGGGGACGTCGCGCAGTGTGGCCACAACGACAATCACGTTGGTGGCTGTGGTTGTTATTTTGCTGATGTTGGTGGTTTTGGTGCCTTTGCTGGTGCGTCAAACCGCTGGTTTTGTGTCAGCATTGCCAGAATATGTTGCGCAATTTCAGACGTTTATACACGGGCGGTTCCCAGAAGCGTTTCAGGAAGGGTCTGCTGTTTCGCAAGGTTTAAGTTCGTTGATCGAGTTTATCCGCTCCAAGGGGGGGGATTTGGCGACGGCGTTGTTGGCCTCTGCTTTTACAATCGTTGATGTGGCGATTTTCATGGTCGTGGCCCCTGTTGTGGCGTTTTACATGCTGCTGGATTGGGATCGGATGATTGCAACGATTGATGATTGGATTCCGCGCGATCATTTGGAAACGGTGCGTGGTTTGGCGCGCCAAATAGACAATGTGCTGGCGGGTTTTGTGCGGGGCCAGTTGACGGTTTGCGGAATTTTGGGTGCGTTTTATGCCGTCGCGCTGATGTTTGTCGGGTTGCAATTTGGCGTGGTGATCGGGCTGATTGCGGGTTTGTTGACGTTTATTCCCTATGTGGGGTCCGTGATCGGCGGTGTTTTATCGATCGGGTTGGCGTTGTTTCAATTTTGGGATGAGCCGATCTGGATTGTTGCGGTGTTGGTGATTTTTGTGATTGGGCAGATATTAGAGGGGAACTTTCTTACGCCAAAACTGGTTGGGCGATCGGTCGGGTTGCACCCTGTTTGGCTGATGTTTGCGCTGTCCGCATTTGGTAGTTTCATGGGGTTCACGGGGATGCTGATTGCGGTGCCTGTGGCGGCGATGTTGGGCGTGTTTTTCCGATTTGGTATTGGTCAATATCTGGGCGGGCGGCTTTATACGGGGCTGGTTGGCAGAGAAGATGATGTGAAAGACAGTTCGAATGGCTGAACAATTGGTGTTCGATCTGCCTGTTGAAACGGCGTTCGGACGAGATGATTTTTTTACCTCGCCCGCAAATTCAGAGGCCGTGAGTGCCATTGAGAGCTGGCGTGATTGGCCGCTTGGCAAGTTGGTACTGGCGGGGCCTGCGGGTGCTGGCAAATCCCATTTGGTGCAAATATGGGCTGAAATGTCTGGTGGTTGTGTGATGGGTGCGGGCGCGAATTGGAACGTCGCGGCGGTTTCTGGACCTGTGTGTGTTGAAAACCTGCACGTGATTGTTGGGAATAGAAGTGCCGAAGAAAAGCTGTTTCACTTGCACAATGTTCAGGCCGAAACAGGGCAGGCATTGCTGATGACGGGGCAGGGTGCGCCGAGCAGTTGGGCGTTTTCACTGCCAGATTTAGCGAGTCGTGTTCAGGGCAGCCACCTCGTGCAATTGGGCGCACCTGATGATACATTGTTGGCGGCGGTGTTGCTCAAGCAATGTGTGGATCGTCAGTTGCAGGTTGAACCGGGGGTCGTGGAATTTATCCTGCGCCGTGTGGAACGATCCTTTGTTGGGATGCGCGATTTAGTGGTGGTATTGGATCGCGTTTCGTTGCAACGGAAAAAGCCGATTGGGCAAGGTATAGTGCGTGAAACATTGGCACAGATGGAGGAATTGGAATGAAAGACGGCGATGTGGCACCCCCTGCTGTGCGGCCTGATTTTCTGCACAATTCGATCCCTGATGCGGTTGATTTACCTGATCTGGATATCACCAGTTCGGAGCGGTTTTTCAATCGCGAGATCAGTTGGCTGAAATTTAACACCCGTGTTTTGGAAGAAGCACAAAACCCGCGTTTGCCCGTGTTGGAACGAGTTAAAATGTTGGCGATTTCTGGGACAAATCTTGATGAATTTTACACGGTGCGCGTGGCGGGTCTGCGTGAAATGGTGCGCAACAATATTCAGCGCCCTGCATTGGACGGAAAGTTGCCACAACATCAGTTGGGCGCGATTGATCAAGATGCGCGCGCGTTGATGCAAACCCAGCAAGATGTGTGGGTTGATCTGAAGGCGAAAATGAAGCGGGTTGGCATTGATATTCTGCCCCGCGCAGAATTATCGGTGGATGATCGGATCTATTTGAAACAAGTGTTTGTGGATCAAATTTTCCCGATCCTGACGCCGCTTGCGATTGATCCTGCGCATCCGTTTCCGTTTATCCCAAACACTGGCCTGACGCTTGCGTTGGAGTTGAAGCGCAAGACCGACAAGCGGGTGCTGAAATCACTGCTGCCGATCCCGGCACAGGTGCAGCGATTTGTGGCGTTGCCCGATGGTTTGGCAGGGACGCAGCGGTTGATTATGCTTGAAGAAGTGCTGCTGGAGTTTTTGGATCAGCTTTTCCCTGGTTATTTGATTGAAGGGCACTGCTCGTTTCGATTGCTGCGCGACAGTGACCTGGAACTGGAAGATGAAGCCGAGGATTTGGTGCGGGAATTTGAAACCGCGTTGAAGCGACGACGTCGCGGCGAGGTTATTCGCATGACGCTGTCAAAGGATGCGCCAAGCGGTTTGACGGATGTTATCCTCAGTTCGCTGGGCCTGACGAAAAGTGACG
>JASJIO010000192.1:0-47492 GCA_037625035.1 Amylibacter sp. | reverse complement strand
AGGATGGCGCGAACGTGTCGCTGGAGCCGGGTGGACAGTTGGAATTGTCTGGCGCACCGTTGGAAACAATCCATGAAACTTGCGACGAAGTGAATGTGCATCTGAAAGAAGTGCAACATATCGCGGATAAAGTTGGCGCTGGTTTTATCGGATTGGGTGCGGCCCCAATTTGGACGCACGAACAAATGCCGTTGATGCCAAAGGGCCGTTACAAACTGATGGACAGCTACATGGGCACGGTTGGCACGCACGGCACACAGATGATGCGGCGCACGTGTACGGTGCAGGTGAACCTCGATTTTGGATCAGAAGCAGACATGGTGCAAAAGTTTCGCGTGGGGTTGGCATTGCAGCCAGTCGCCACGGCATTATTTGCAGCATCGCCATTTTTTGAAAGCAAAGAGAACGGTCACAAAAGCTGGCGTAGCCGCGTGTGGCGTGATCTGGACGCGGCGCGCACAGGGATGCTGCCGTTTGTGTTTGAAGACGGCATGGGGTTTGAGCGATACGTTCAATACGCGCTCGATGTGCCAATGTATTTTGTCTATCGCGACGGAAAATATGTTGATGCGCTGGGCATGTCTTTTCGTGATTTCATGAAGGGTGAATTGCCTGCGTTGCCTGGCGAAATGCCAACCGAAAGTGATTGGGCCGATCATCTGACGACCTGTTTCCCAGAAGTGCGGATTAAAAAATTCATGGAAATGCGCGGCGCAGATGGTGGCCCGTGGTGGCGCATTTGCGCGCTGCCTGCGTTTTGGGTTGGGCTGATGTACGACACAACTGCGCTGAATGCAGCGTGGGATTTGTGCAAAGATTGGGACGTCGAAACCCGCGAAGCATTGCGGGTAGCGGCCAGTGTAGATGGTATGAGCGCACAAGTTGGCGACATCAAGATGGCAGATTTAGCGCGCGAATGCGTTGCAATTTCCAAAGCTGGTTTGGCAGCGCGTGGCCGCGCGGGTGCAGGTGGTTTGGTGCCTGACGAGACCCATTTCCTGAATGCGCTGGAAGAAGTCGTTGAAACAGGACAATCCCCAGCGTGCGAATTGGTTGAGAAATTTCACGGTGAATGGAACGGGGATTTGAACCGTATTTATGCCGAATACAGTTACTAAATTTTTGGTGGTGCGTGGGGAACCAAGCACCCTAAATTTAGGGCATTTACAGCAGAATGCCAACGACAACCATCGCAAGGCCGATGCCAGCAGTGCTGACAGACGAGAGGTTGATCGGAATGAGGCGTTGCAACGCTGCCGTCATCTCGTCGCCGATGAGGCCAGACGTGCGCAGGCCATTGGCTTTCCAAATGCAATACGCGAGGCCTGAAAGCCCCAAAAGGGTGATGATCGCGCCAAGGTAAATGAGCCAAGTCATGTGATGTCCTATCTGTTGGGAGGCGGATAGCATAGGTAAAACGATTGTCCAATTGGGAAATTGGATTGGATGACATTCGGGGGAATGCGCGGTTTTATTGTGTTCTGGTCCGCTACGTGGCGCAGTAGGCTTGTCGTGCGAATGTTGGGGCGTTAGGCAGTGGGTCTAGGATTCGGAATAGGTAGGAGACACCGCAATGGAAGATGTTTTGGATAATGCACAAGGCTTTGGTCAAACTTCGGCTGCGGGCGAAGGATCGTACCGTGTTGCGGCCAGCGAATTGCGTGCTTTTGTAGAACGCATTGAGCGTTTGGACGCCGAGAAAAAAGATTTGGCAGAACAGCAAAAAGAAGTGATGGCTGAGGCAAAGGGCCGTGGCTATGACACGAAAGTGCTGCGCAAGGTTGTGGCGTTGCGCAAAAAAGATCCAGCAGAGGTTTCTGAAGAAGAAGCCGTGATGGAAATATATAAAGAAGCGCTGGGCATGTAAGCCGCGTTTTAGATTTTTTGAATTCAAAGGGATGCGGTTTCGCGTCTCTTTTGCGTTTTAGAGTGTGAGTTCTGCGAGTTTCAGGCGCTGTATCTTGCCTGAAGGGCCTTTGGGGAGTTCGTCCATAAAGTGGATGGTGTCTGGGCTTTTGAATTTCCCAAGGCGCGTTTCGCAGACTTTTAGAAGGTCGGCGATAGTGGCAATCGAGGTGTCGCAGAGTTTCACGGCGGCCTCTATTCGTTCACCATAGGTGTCGCAGGGGCGAGCGAAGGCGGCGGCCTCGATCACATCGGGATGAGTATAAAGCGCGTCGTCGATTTCACGCGGGGTGATGTTTTCGCCGCCTTTTATGATCAACTCCTTTAGGCGACCAGTGACGTAGAAATAGCCATCGCTGTCTTGGCGGCCAAGGTCACCTGTTCGCAACCACCCATCAGGTGTGAACGTGTCGGCGGTTGCCTGTGGGTTGCGTAGGTATTTGAGCATAACATTGGGGCCACGAACCGCGATTTCGCCTTCGGATCCGTCGGTGACGATTTGTAAATCTTTGGACAAGATGACGGTTTCATTGCCGATGGGAATGCCAGAAGAGCCGATTTTACGAATGCCCGGTGGGAGTGGATTGGACAGCATTTGCGCGGCTGTTTCCGTAAGGCCCATTGTTTCCACGATTGGAACGTTGAAGCGAGCCTCGAACTGGGTTTGTGTTTCAGGGGCGAGTGCCGAGGAGGCCGAACGTCCAAAGCGGAGTTTGTGTGGCCCGGGCGATGCTGCGCCGTGCAAAAGGTGTGAAATGATCGTCGGAACGACCGAGAACCAAGTTGCGCCCGTTTCCTCGATATGACGCCAGAATTTGCTGGCAGAGAATTTCGGAACCATTGCTAGCGAACCGCCAGCGATAAGAGTGCCCATGACGGTCACGCACAGGCCATTGATGTGATAGATCGGCAGGACGCAATAGCCGCGATCAGATGTGGTTAATTTGTGGGCAAGGGCAGGGGTCCAGCCACCGGCAAGCAGGGATGATTGGGTGTGGACCACGCCCTTGGGGCGACCCGTTGTTCCCGATGTATACATCAGAAGGGCGTGGTCCGACGCTGTGACTTGGTGAAGGGACGCGGTGTCGTTTCCTTTCAAGTCCAACGATTCTATGTTTTGGGCTGTTGAATTGAACATGTCTTCGGCTTGGTCGTGCACAAATGCGAAACGGGCGTCGGAATGATCGAGCGCGTAGGCGGTTGCGTCTTGGCCCGCCACGAGGTTGATCATTGTTGCGCGAAATCCGCCGTACAAAAGGCCGAATAGGGCGAGAACGCCGCCGCGCCCGTTGGGGTGCATTACGGCAACGCTGTTGCCTTTGGGAATGCCTTGGGCGGTAACGTGTGTGGCGATGCGGGCGGCCTCGCGCTGAAGATCACCCCAAGTGAGGGTTTCTTCGCCTTCGGGAAAGACAAAAGCGATCGCATCGCTGCCTGCGCGTTTATCGAGCCAGTCGCGGATGGTGCCTTGGGGCTGTTTCATTGGCCTGTCGCTGCCCAATAATCTGCAAAGATATCTTCGGGGCTGGGTTCAACAGGGGGGATTTCACGGATCACTTTGGTGGTTTGGATGAAGTGTTTCCAATTGAGATTATCGTCAATGGAATTGCCCCCCCAACTGCCACACCCCATGGATAGCGAAAACGGCATGCCGTTGTTGAACGCGCCGCCTGTTGCAAAGCAGTGTGCTTGGTTCACGATAACGCGGCAAGTTGGGATGGATTGACCAAGTTGAATGGCACGGCTGTTGTCGGTGGAATGCAGGCCGATGGAATGGCCAGCGCCCATGTGAGACAGGATTTCTGTGGCTATTTTGGCGGCATCGTCGAAATCTTTGGCGCGGTAGATTGCCAGAACTCTGCTGAGTTTTTCGCCTGAAAGCGGATGATCGGGGCCGATGCCTGTGGTTTCAACTGCAAGGAATTTTGTGTCTGCTGGGACTTCATCCGCAAAGCCGAGGGCCGCAAGCATTTTGTCAGCGTCTTGCGCGATGACTTCGCGGTTAAGGCGGCCATCGGGCCAGAGTTTGGCGATGATACGGGCTTCGTCTTGGACAAGTGCGCCGCCCGCTTTGGCCATTTCTGCGACGAATGCGTCGTAGATTGCATCAACAACGATGACTTCGTTTTCAGAAGAACAAGATGTGGCGTTATCAAAGGTTTTGGAGGCAGTGATTTTATCTGCGGCGGCTTTTAGGTCTGCGGTTTCATCCACAATGACGGTCACGTTGCCAGCGCCCACGGCGACGGCAGGTGTGCCGCAAGTTTGCGCGCGTTGGACGTTGTTTTGGCTGCCTGTACAGATCACGCGATCAACGCCTTCCATCATGCGTTGGGTTTTGGCCTTTGAACCCGGAGCAGGGACCATTTGTACGAGGTCATGGGGCAGGCTGAGTTTGTCAAATTCCGCGTGGATGTACTGGATCAGCAACTCGCAACTGGCGACGCCTTTCGGTGATGGTGCCACGACGATAGAATTGCCGCCTTTGAGGGCGTTGATGATGTTGTTCGCGGGGGTCGCAGCTGGATTGGTAGATGGCACGACAGCGCCTACGACGCCAACAGGGCGGGCGATTTCGGTGATGCCTGTTGCTGGGTCGTCGGATATGACGCCACAGGTTTTGGCGGTTGCCATGTCACGCATAAGGCCAAGAGTTTTGCGGTGATTTTTGGTGATTTTGTCTGGAACATTGCCAAGGCCCGTTGTTTTGACGGCCAGTTCCGCAAGTGAACGATTTCGGCTAGGTTCCATGATCGCCCAAGCGGCGGCTTGTGCGGCGCGATCATAGCGGTCTTGGGTCGAGCCTGTCTCGTAGTTTTTTTGGGCGGAACGCGCGCGGGCCAGCACTGTATCTACGGCGATCAGATCATCTTGGACGTTCATGTCAAAGCTCCAGTAAGTGTAGCGTTTTACGGAAAATCTGTAGTTCAGATTTTGCGCAAAATGCTGCGGGTTTTGGTGTGGGCGGGGCCAGAATAGCCCCACCCGTTTTTGGTTACTTAAAGACCTGCAAGAAGGTCTTTCAACGTTGCTTCGCGCGCGGCCCACATGGCCTGTACTTCGGCGCGGTTCATGATGTGCATCGGGGAACCGCCTGCTTTCATTTTGCCAGCAACGCGTTTGTTGGCAAACATGGCTGGAACAGTTTCAGCCAGCTTGTTGATGATCGCTTCTGGTGTACCTTTTGGAACCATTATGCCGCGAAAGTTCACTGAAGAATTATCCACATCCAAGCCTTGTTCCATCATTGTTGGAACGTCAGGCAAGAACGAAGAGCGTTCCAGATCAGCCACGCCCAAGATTTTCACATTGCCAGCTGCGGCTGCGCGAAACGCATCGGACAGGTTGTTTACGCCGCCCATTACGTCACCAGCGATGACTGCTTTCATGGCTGCTGCACCGCCACCTTTTGTCGGGATGTAGGCCATTTTGACGCCAGCTGCTTTTTCGATTTGCAGGGCGGCAATATGGTGACCCACAAACAGGCCAGCGCCAGAGAAGGTCAATTTGCCTGGGTTTTCTTTTGCAAATGCAACAACGTCTGCCATGGAGTTCATTGGGCTGCCTGTTGCGACCACGAATACGGCCGGGTCAGCACCCCAGTTTGCGATCGGTTCAAAGCTGTCGGTGGAATATTCAACGCCGCCTTTGATGGATTGGGCGATGAAGTGTGGCACGTTGTAGGCGGATAGGGTGTAGCCATCATTGTCGGCTTGTGTTGCGAACCAATTCCAACCGACACGACCACCAGCACCCGGTTTGTTGAGGATTGCGATTGGCATGCTAAGCGCGTCTTCATTGCCTGCTGTCATCGTTACGATGCGGGCTTGGAAATCTGTTGCACCGCCTGCGCCGTAGCTGACAACCATCATGACCGGACGATCTGGATAGTTGGCGTGGCCGTCGGCATTTGCCGTTCCCGTGAGTGTGGTCAGCGCGATGGCTGCCCCTGCTAGTAGTTTTTTCATTGTCGTTCTCCCTAGGTGAAACCGCCTCCCAGCGGTCAGAAAAATATCTCTCGCGGTGTGTATACTCTGAGGAGTTTTGCGAAGAGACCATACATAACGGCCATAAAGCAGACCGTGATGAGTGCGCGTTTGCCCCATGATTTCAGCTCGCGGTGCGATGCTGGATCGTAAAGGGACAACAATATGAAGAATGTGACGGTTGTGGCCGTGTAAAAGCCGAAAAACTTGGCGGCCCAGAACAGGTAAATCATCATGATGATGACGCCGGGCGCAAAGTTTTTCACCATTGATATGGATAACCCGCTGCCTTTAGCACCTTTGCCGAGGATCGCCTCAAACAAGGTCAAGAGCGATAGCGCGACAAAGACGCCTGAGAAGATGCGTGGGAAGAGAAATGCCTCGGAGGGTTGCTGTGTGTAGCTGACCCATGCGACCCAAATACCAACCGCGGCGATTATGCCTGTGGGGATGATTTGTTCTAAGCGGTTCATGCCGTGGCCCCTTTTTTCGCCAAAAGTTCTGAGTATGCGGAATATGCGATTGAGGCGACGACGAGGCCGATCAGTGCGAAGTTTAACCAGCCTGTGAAGAAGTAAATGAAAGTGCCGTTTTGGGCGGCAGCGATGGTGGAGCCGGTGACGAAGTTGCTCTCGGCGATAGGGCCAAGGATGAGGCCAAGCACGAGGGGGGCTGCTGAAAAACCGTAGCGTTCTAGGAAATACATCGCGATGCCGAGCGCGCCCATGACGTAGACATCACCCATCGAGGTTTGCACGGAATAGCTGCCGAACAGGGCGAGGCCGAGGACGATTGCGGCCATGATGGATTGGGGAACTTGGGCGATGCGTGCGGCGAGACCAGCGATATAAAGGCCGAACAGACACATGACGACTTGGCCGATGAGCATGGAATTGATGAAAGTCCATGCGACCTCGGGGTGGTTATCGAATAGGTCAGTACCAGGGAAAATGCCGTGAATTATGAGACCGCCGAGGAGGACGGCGGCGGTTGGGCTGCCAGGAATGCCGAGTGTTAGAAGGGGGACGAGCGATGGGCCGACCATCGCGTTGTTTGCGCTCTCCGCAGCGATTAGGCCTTCGGGGTGACCGGTTCCGTATTTGGCTTTGTCTGGCGAGAATTTTTGCGATTGATCGTAGGCAACAAGGCCGGCGATTTGCCCGCCAATGCCGGGGATCAGGCCGATGATTGTGCCGACCATTGTGCCGATGCCAAGGGCGCGTGGGTTTTTGGTGATTTCTGTTGCGGCCTGTTTGATTGAGTGTTTTTCGACCTCGATCGCTTCCATGTTCACTTTTTGACGGCCTTTGGCAAACATTTCGATCACTTGGGGGATCGCGAAGATGCCGATAAGGGCCGCGATTATATGGATGCCACCGCCGAGGGCTGGGTGAAAGATGAAGCGCTGTGTGCCAAGGATATCGTCAAAGCCGATGGTGGCGAGCCAGAGGCCGATGCAGCCTGATAACAAGCCTTTGATCACCGATTTAGAGCCAAGAGATCCGATGATCGTGACACCGAGGATGGCGAGCCAGAAATAGTGGGAGTACCCAAAGAAAAGCGCGACGTTGGCCAGTGGTTTGACCATGAAGATCAGCACGAGGATACCGAAGACGCCGCCGACAAGAGAGGCGAGAAATGAAAGTTGCAGTGCGCGTGCTCCTTGGCCGTTTTTGGCCATTTGGTGGCCGTCAAGCGTGGTTGCGATGTTGGCAGGTGCGCCTGGAATCTTGAGAAGGATCGCGCTGACTGCGCCGCCTGCGACCGTTGATGTGTACAAAGCGCCGAGCAAGATTAAGCCTTGGGCAGGGTCGAGTTTGAAGGTGAATGGAATGGCGAGCGCCACCGCCATTGTGGGGGATAGACCCGGTGTCGCGCCAAGGATCAGGCCAAAGAATGTACCAGCCAGCAAAAGCGCGATGGATGTGAATGTGAACACATCGCCAAAGTAGAAGATAAAGTCCATCCCGCCTCCCAACGGTTAATGCATTTCAAAAACTGGATGAAACGCTTTTGTTGACTTATCAGGTTAGGCCATGAAAATAGTATTGCAAATGTTTTCATAATATTACTGTTTGGGGGTGTTTTAATGGCGCGAAAACAATCGAGTAAGGTAGATATCATCGCTGTTGCGCAAGCCGCAAAGGTATCGCCTTCTACTGTGTCACGCACGTTTAACCATCCTGATTTGGTGAATCCTGCGACTCGCAAAAAGATTGATCGGGCGGTGCGGCGGTTGGGGTATATCCGAAATCGGGCGGCGCAAGCGATGCATGGGAAACGATCGGGAACGGTTGGATTGGTCGTGCCAACGATAGATCACGCGATTTTCGCGGAGTTGGTGCAATCATTTTCAGAAACCTTGGAAGCTGCTGGATTTACAATTCTGATGACCTCGCATGGGTACGATTTGGAGCGTGAATATGCCGTGGTGCGCAAATTATTGGAGCACCGCGTTGATGGGGTTGCGTTGATTGGGTTGGAGCATTCAGAGGAAACCTATCGGATGTTGGAGCAGCAAGTCTTACCGGCGGTTGCGATATGGAATTTTGATGCGGGATCAAAGATTTCATGTGTTGGGGCGCAGAACTATGTTGCGGGGCAAATGGCGGCGCAACATTTGGTTGATTTAGGGCATCGCGACATTGGATTGGTGTTTCCAGATATGGGTGGAAACGATCGTTCGGCGGATCGCATGCGCGGTGCGCTGGAGGTTTTCGCGGCGGCGGGCATTGATATTCCTGAAGTGCGCAAATGGGTTTCGCCCTACAGCGTGGCGCAGGCAAAGGCGGTTTGTGCGAAATTGTTGGTTGGGCAGAACCGACCGACGGCGCTTTTGTGTGGGAATGATGTTATTGCGCAGGGCTGTATTTATGCGGCGGCGCAAACGGGCGTTTGTGTGCCATCTGAATTGTCCGTTGTTGGGATTGGAGATTTTAAGGGGTCAAAAGAAATGGAACCGAGCCTGACAACTGTGCGTATTCCAGCAAAGACGATTGGTGAAAAGGCAGGCGGATTGATTGTGCGTTTGATCGCCGGCGAAGAAACGGCGTTGATCCGCGAGGAGTTCCCGACCGAGATGATGGTGCGTGGGAGTACGTTGGCGCGTTAGAGGCTGGCAATTTCTAGTTGGTGTTACGCAGAAGAAACATAATCGTGCGCAGCGTTGGCTAATTCCGCCCATTGCTTTTGGTGTTCAAATTTAACTTGAGCCCATTCCTTCATCGGGCGACCTTTGCCTGATGGATCGAAAAGTATTGACCCATCCAAGGCCAAAGCATCGGCGTGGTGTGGATCTGTTAGTTTGAAAACCATTGCATCTTGGAAAAAAAGACAAAGGCTTTGCCGCCGATTTTGTAGCATTTTTGCCGAACATTTGTGACAGGATTGCATTTTCGATGCCTTCCCCAACGTGGTTAAAGGCTGTTTCTTCATTGGACATCACTGGTTGCCTTATGTTTGCCGAGTTGAGTGTTAGGACGCGTGCAGGCCCGCGATTTGGAGGTTGAAGCCGTCTTGGATGTGATCTGTGAACACTTCGAGTGCTTCGGTTTTTTCACCGCTCGCGATGACGTCCACCAGCTGCATGTGATCGCCGAGTGATTTTTCCAATTCTACATTTTCGATGGTGGCGAACAGCGGAAAAACGAGGGCCTTGCCCCAGATCATGTTGAACATATCCATCAGGAAACGATTGTTGGCGCGTTCAACGAAAGACATGTGAATGTTTCGGTTTGCCTCAAAATATCCACGAACGGAATGATCGGTGACGTTTTCTTCGCGTTCCACGACACCGCGTAAGTAGGCAATGTCTTCGGGGGTGTGGTTTACGGCGAGGATGCGGGCGCATTGACCTTCAACCGCAGCGCGCGATTGGTACAGTTCTTTGACCTCTTCATCGCCCATTTGATAAAGCCGAAAGCTGCCGCGTTTTGATACCTCGAGCACGCCTTCGTTTTCGAGCCGCATGAGGGCTTCGCGAACGGGTGTGCGGCTGATTTGCATTTCTGCGGCGAGTTTTTCTTGGACAAGGCTGTCTTCGGGGCCGATATCGCGGCGGATGATCGCCTCGATCAGTTCTTCATAAACCTCGTCTGCCAATCGGCGACGTGTGGGCTGAATGCTTTTGAAGGCCATGGTTGATCCCTTGTTCTTTGTACGCAGTATACAGAATCCATAAATACACTGGCAAGGGGGAAGGCTGTCTGGATGTGGGGTGTGATTTTCACTTGCCTGCATATGCATACTGTATACAGTATACACAACATTGGGAGGACTCACATTATGTGCGGAATTGCTGGAAGAATTATGCAAGGCGTCGGGGCAGTTGGCCGTGACCTAGTCGATTTGATGGATGCGCAAGCGCATCGCGGTGCAGATAGCACGGGTTTTGCGATTTATAGCGTGCCCCGCGATACAGGATACGTATTACGCGGTATGGGATTTAACAAGGCGCAGATGGATGGCGATCTTGCGGATTTCACGAATGTTTTACGCGATCATGGCAGTGATTTTCTTTTGGAGCCGAAAATCCTGTCGGACAAGAATAAGCATTACTGTTTTCGCATGGAGATCAAAGACCCTGTTGATTTGATGGCTTGGGTTGCAGATGCGGATACGTTGACGGATCGGATTGAAATCCAATCTTGTGGTCGCTCCCTGGAAATTATCAAAGATATGGGCGGTTCTTCTGAAGTTGCCGATAAACATGGTGTACGTGATATGCAGGGTACGCATGGTTTGGGGCACGCACGTTTGGCGACGGAATCAAGCGTTCTTCCAAATGCGAGCCACCCGTTTTGGGCGCGTCCATTTAGCGATGTTGCGATTGTTCATAACGGTCAGATCACAGATTATTTTACGTGGCGCGATAAGTTGGAACGTCAGGGTTATCGGTTTCTCACGGAAAACGACAGCGAGCTGATTGCCGTGTGGGTCAGTGATCAGATGAAGGCTGGCCTAACGATGCCGCAAGCCTTGAAGAAATCAATTAGCAGCATTGATGGCGTGTTTACCTATATGATTGCGAACCCGGATGGGATTGGCTTTTCCAAGGATCGTTTTGCGATGAAGCCGTTGGTGGTGATTGACCAAGACGGGGATCTGGCGATGGCCACCGAAGAGCAAGCCGTGCGTCGGATATTCCCAGGTGAATGCGATGTCATTAACCACGATGGCCCGTCTTTGATGGGGCTTTGGGGTGTTGGCAATCGGAGTATAGCGGTATGAGCGAGTATATAATTGATGTTGGCAAACGCCATATCAAAGAGATCAACGAAGAGATGCAAGAGGCCGCCGCTGCGGGCAAAGTGATCCGTGTGGTGAACACACTGTCGCGGCATAACCTTGGTATTGGATTGCCTGATGGTTGCCAGATCAGCTTTGAAGGATCGACGGGGTATTACTGTGGTGGCCTGAATGTGGGCGCGACCATTGATATTGAACGCAATGCTGGTTGGGCCTGCGGTGAGGGTATGTCCAAGGGGCATATTACCGTTGGTGGGTATGTGGGCATGTCGTGTGGTGCAGCTATGATGGGTGGCACGATCCATGTAAAGGGCGATACTGGTCCGCGTTGTGGCGTTGCGATGAAGGGCGGCAATATCGTCGTTGAGGGCAAGATTGGGTATCAGTCTGGTTTCATGGCGCATAGCGGTAAGATTATCGCGCTAAGCGGCGCTGGCGAAAGCTGTGCAGACGCGCTGTGGGAAGGTGAAATTTGGGTTGCGGGTGAAATCGACAGTCTGGGCGTGGATGCCCATGCAGTTGAACCGACGGCCGAGGAAGTTGCAGAAGTAGACGCGATTTTGGACCCGCTGGGTCTGGTCGATACGTCACGTGAATGGCGCAAATTGGTTTCTGGCCAGCGCCTTTGGTATTTTGAAAGCAGGGACGCAAGCGCATGGCTCATGATCTAAGCAAACCATATGACTATCCGTTTGAGTTGCCACCAGAGGATGAAATTCGGTTCAAAGATGGCGGCGCTGTAGAAGGCCGCCCAGCAGGGGTTCCGTCGTCATACGATGAGGGTGGATCGGCACGTTGGACGCCAGAAGCAATTTCCGAAGTACACGCGCTGGCCCAGTTGGGGCGCTATCAGGTGCGGGGGTATAATTCGTTCAACAAGCGGATGCCGACCTTTGATGATCTGACATTTGTGCCCGCCACGATGACGCGACTGCCGCTCGAAGGGTACCGCGAAAAATGTGACACCACGACCATTTTGGGCGGTGGTCGCGGGATTGTTGAAAACCCGCTAGAGCTGAAAATTCCGATCTATATTGCATCGATGTCTTTTGGGGCACTGTCCGCGTCGGCCAAGGCCGCGTTGGGATATGGCGCGTCCAAAGTTGGGACGATGACCTGTACTGGTGAAGGCGGAATGCTGGAAGAGGAGCGCGAAGCATCGCAGCGCCTTGTCTATCAAATGTCGCCAGCACGATACGGTATTGATCTGGAGCATTTGCGCCGTGCGGATGGCCTTGAGATTGTTGTCGGGCAGGGCGCGAAACCTGGTACGGGTGGCCTGTTGCTGGGGATGAAAGTATCCCCGCGGGTATCAAAAATGCGCACGTTGCCCGAGGGGGTTGATCAAAGATCAACTATTCGCCATCCAGATTTCTTGGGTGCGGATGATTTGGCGGTAAAGATCGAAGAATTGCGCATTGCCACGAATTACAAAGTGCCGATTTCGATCAAAATGGGTGCAACGCGGCCACGGTTTGACGTGGCTGTAGCTGCAAAAGCTGGCGCGGATATCATCGTTGTAGATGGGGCCGAGGGTGGCACAGGTGCATCGCCTGAGATGTTGTTGAACCATACTGGAATCCCAAACATGTCGGCCATTCGTGCGGCGCGTGAATCCTTGGATGAATGTGGCATGACGGGCAAAGTATCGTTGGTTGCAGCGGGTGGTATTCGATCTGGTGTTGATGCGGCCAAAGCGATTGCGCTGGGTGCAGATGCGGTGATGATCGGCAATGCGGCGATGATCGCGATGGGCTGTAATTCGCCTCGTTATTTGGAAGATTACGCAAAGCTGGGTACGTCACCTGGGGCGTGTCATCACTGCCATACGGGCATGTGCCCTGTGGGTGTTGCGACGCAAGATCCAGAACTGGAAAAACGTATGGACCCACACGCGGGTGCGGAGCGTGTTGCGCGATATTTGACGGCGATGACAATGGAGATGACGGCGTTGGCGAAGGCTTGTGGTAAGTCATCGGTTCATAATCTTGAAGTTGAGGATTTGCGGGCGTTGTCGTTTGAGGCTTCTGCGTTCACGGGAGTGAAAATGGCGGGCATTGATCGGGTGTTTGACTGGTGAAAATAGCGGTTCTTGATCTGACAACGCATCCAACACCGATGTTGGAGGGGTTGCCTCGTGTTGGGGCGCAAACCATCGCTTGGATTTCGCAGGGTATGCCAGATGCGGAGTTCTTTTCGGTGGATGTGGCCGAAGGTGGCGCCCCGATGCCAATGCTCGATACGTTTGACGGGCTGTTGCTAACGGGGTCAGAATTTGGCGTCTATGACGACATACCTTGGATGGAGCCTCTGCGCCAATTGTTGCGCGATACCAAGACAGCACGTAAGCCAATTTTTGGCATTTGCTTTGGCCATCAAATTATGGCTGATACATTCGGCGGTAAGGCCGAGAAATCGCCAAAGGGGAACGTTGTTGGTATTCAGACGTTTGACACTGAAAACGGGACAGTAGATGCCCATGTTTGGCATCAAGATCAGGTGACGCAAGTGCCTGCGGGTGCAAAAGTGACTGCGTCTGCCAATTACTGTCCTATCGGCGCATTGAAATATGATTTTCCAGCTGCGAGTGTGCAGTTTCATCCAGAACATTGGGAACGCAACATTGCGGATATCTTTGAACGCGCGCGTGGGGCAGATGGGTTTCCCAATGATGCAGATATGGACGCGGCACTGGCGAGTTTTAAAGCATCCGACGTACAGCAAGATCTTATGGCGGATAAAGTAGCTGTGTTTTTTCGCGAAAATCTAGTTAATTTGTAACGCTGGCGTAATCGACACGGCTTGTTCGGTCGACGAATTTCATCACGTAATCCAAGGCGTTTATCGGCCTGTTCGAAAGATTGGGCCAATCGTGCCCAAACCCTTTGAGAGCTAACATCTGGACCTCTGATCCATTTGTTGGGTTTTGATAGCAGGTTTCTTTCACGGTTTTGTAATCTGTAATTGGCGGAGCAGGGATAGCAGATTTTTTCTCTGCCCAATGCGCTGCCAAAATAGGTACGGCAGGTGCACCGTCCCATCCAGACATACCTTCTGCGATACCTGTAAAATGGATCATCGGATCGTCTGTCCCATGGATGTGCAGCACTGAAACGGGGTTAGGTGCTGGGCAATTTTTCCAATCCGTTTGGCTCATTGTGCCAGCAACAATCGCGACCGCATGGATTGGGTGCCGGCTGTGGCAGGCCATCCTATACGCCATATAACCGCCATTGGAGATACCCAGAATTGTTAATCGATTTCGGTTTAGGGGCGTAACTTCAAAGATATGCTCGATAAGTGAGTCGAGATACCCAAGATCGTCAACATTTGAAAAGGAAAAGCCAGCGTTCCAATGCCGCGAGCCTTGTGGCAACCGAAGGCCTTGGGGGAAAAGAACGGCAAAGTTATCTTGCTCTGCGTGCTTCGTCAGACCAATCCCAAAACGCAGGTTTTTCGCATTCCTACCGAGACCATTTAGCGCGACAAACAGCGGGGTTTGCGCGTTCGCGTTTGGAGGGAGATAAATGTAATGTTCGCGGGTCGTTTCTTGATGATCAAAAGTACCTAAATTGGCCACTTAGGCAAATGCCGTGTTGGCGAGAAAGAGGCACAAAGTTAGGGCAATTAAACGCATTAAAATCCTCCAGTTTGTGGAGGCTTAACGCGAAAGAATAACAAAAGTGTCAACGAGACGGTTTAACGTCCACTTGGGCTCTCTTTTGGGGAAAGTTTCCGGCGACCAGCTATTTTGAAGCGGTCTGCGGTGCCGTAATCGCGCACGGCCACGCCAGCGGTGAACTCGCCAAACATTGGGCCATGTTTGAACAGATGACCCGAACATCCACCTGCTAGCAGGACGTTTTCGTGCTTGGGATGCCAATCGACGATGAAATGCGTATCGGGCGTTAGGATGACCTGGTTGAACTTACTGTCGACAACGCGCTGACCTTCTAGGCCGGGCAAGCGGTGGCGGATGTATTGACGGGTTTTTGTCATGGATTGTTTTTCGATGATGCGCTCGTCGTTGTTGATATCAATCGGTGTGTTTGGGATCACAACGGCGGCTTTGACGCCAGAGCCTTCGGAACTGGGGATGCCAAACGAGCCTTGGCCGTGGTCGATCCAGCAGGGCATATTTTCCATGTCGTATTGATCTGAGCCATCGGGCGTTGAGGTATAGAGCACGTTTATGCCCATAATAGTGGTGATCGGCTTGATGGTTTTGGGGAACATTTCGGACATCCACGCGCCCGTGGACACGATGATAACGTCTGCTTCTAGTGGTTTTCCATCAAGCATTGGTCGTTCGGTTGCGTCTGTGGTGACGATGCCCCGTTTGACGATGCCGCCCTCTTTTTTGAACAAATCGAGCGTGGTGATTACGCAGCGGTGCGCCATCAAAAGGCCCGCTTCGGGTTCAAACAAGGCGTAGTCGATTTCGTTTACTTTGAACTGAGGGAAGCGCTGTTGGATATCTTGCTTGGAGTATTTGTAATAAGGGACGCCGACACGATCGAAAGTTTCGGACGTGGCATCTTCCCAATCGCAGTGGCCTTTGGTCGCGAGGATCAAAGCGCCACATTCGTACATGAGGTTTTGGCCCGTTTCGGCCTGAAGTTCCAACCAGCGTGTGCGGCTTTCGCGTGCCCATCGGGTGTAAAATTCGTCACGCCCAGAAATGGCGCGGATGACACGGTTGTAATCAGAGGACGCAGCCCGTGGGTGGCCCGGTTCCCAGCGGTCGATCAACGTCACCTGTTCGCCACGACGCTGTAAATGTAGTGCAGTCATTGATCCGGCTATTCCGCCGCCGACTACTACTACGTTTCGCGATCTTCGGTTCGTCTGTCGTGGTCGTTGCAACGCTCATCTACTCCTGAAAGGGCGTGTGTTTCGCGAAACACACATATTTCGAAGTTTTCGCGAAACACTTAATGATGTTAGACTTCGACATCAGAAAATCCTTGCGGAAACTGTATTTATGGATACTGTATACAGAATACAGTTTGATAGCAAGGACTGTAGCACAGGGAGAATAATGTGTCTAATCAAGAGTTTAAGTTGCCAGAAGGCACACATACGGTTGTTTTGGGTTTGGGGGATATGTGTGGAATCATGCGTGGAAAACGCATTCCAGCAACCCATTGGGATAGTATCTGTAAGAACGGCAACGCCTATTCTATGGCTCTTTTTGCCATCGATATGACCTGCGATGTCTGGGACACGCCTTATGTGAACTTTGAAAACGGGTATCCTGATTTTCATATGTTCCCGATGACACAGCCAGTTGAATTGCCTTGGGAGCCGGGCGTTGCGATGTGTATGGCGCGTTCCGAAGCGATGAATCACACCGCGTTGCCTATTGATCCGCGCAATGTTTTGAAGCGCCAGTTAGAACGTGCGGTGGCACTGGGATATGAGGTGCAAGTTGGCACTGAGTTGGAATTTTATCTGCTCGATCCAGAAACGAACCTGCCAAAGGATAAAGGGATTGGCGTGTACGGCCTTGATCGTTCGGCAGAGCTGGAACACGTTTTGGGGCCGATCCGACAGCAGATCAACGAATACGGGATCCCGATTGAGCAATCGAACCCTGAATATGCCGCTGGTCAAGTAGAGGTGAACATTCGTTACGACGAGGCAATGCTATCTGCGGATCGCACGATTGAATTCCGCACGTTGGTTAAGCAATTGGCATCGGCGCACGGGTACAAAGCAACATTCATGGCGAAACCGTTTTTCGAGGAAAGTGGCAATGGATTTCACACGCATTATTCACTGTGGAAAGATGGCAAGAATGTATTCGCCGATGGTGGTAAGTTGAGCAAAGCTGGGCACCATTTTGTAGGTGGTTTGCAAAAGCGTATGGCGGAAACGTCAATTCTGGGCTCTCCGACTGTGAACGGCTATCGTCGCCGTCAGCCCTATACTTTTTGCCCAATCAACAACGCATGGGGTTTAGACAACCGCACTGTTGGATTGCGGGTGATCCAAGGATCCGATGCCTCCACACGCATTGAAAAACGCGATGCGGGCGCAGATGCGAACCCGTATTTGTTGTTGGCAGCGGATATCGCAGCAGGCTTGGATGGTATCGAACAAAGCATCGAACCTGATGAGTGCGAGCTGGGCAATGCCTATGAATCTGAACGTGCGCAACCCCTCCCTGCGGATTTGGGCGCTGCGATTGAACTGGCGCGTGGGTCTGATTGGCTGAAAGAGCTGATGGGCGAAACGCAGTGGGAAATCTATTGTCAGATGTGTGAGCGCGAGTTGGGCTTTTACAACGACTTTATCAATAATCAGGTCACGCAGTTAGAACGTGATCGTTACATGGGTAATTTCTAATGAAACTGGCCCGCGTAACAGGAACTGTCGTCGCGACAGCAAAGGACGCGCAGCTTGTGGGGGCGACCCTGCTGGTGTGTGACATCATTGATGGCGCGGGCAAAGTTGTAACACCCGCAGAAGTGGCCGCCGATACGGTGGGCGCTGGTGTTGGTGATACAGTGTTAATGACAACTGGTTCAGCGGCCCGCATGGCTGCTGGAACATCGGGTGCGCCCATCAATGCAGCAATTATCGCGGTGGTGGATCAAGTCACCCTCGCAAAATAAAAACATCTTAAGGAGAGAAATCATGGCGAAACCAGCAGCGGGCCAAACAGCCCTTGGAATGATTGAAACACGCGGCCTTGTCGCGTCTATCGAAGCAGCAGACGCAATGGTCAAAGCGGCCAGCGTAGCAATTGTTGCACAAACCAAAGCGGGCGGCGGTCTGGTGACCACGCTTGTACGCGGCGAAGTTGGCGCGGTTAAGGCTGCAACAGATGCAGGCGCAACTGCCGCAAACAAAATCGGCGAAGTTGTGTCTGTGCATGTGATCGCACGCCCACACGACGAGCTGGAAGCCATTCTTGAAGGCATCGCTGGTTAATCTGTTCTAGTTGGCGAAGGGAATAATCCATGACCAATGCGTTTGCAGAATTCGCTGATGCGGCGTCTAAATCGTCTGTGTCTAAACAGCCAAGCGGCGTTCCGTCCTATGATCGCGTGTCGGTTCTGGGTGGCGGCGAAGATGCGCGGCTGATCGCGGCGTTGTGTATGGCGCAAGGGGCGAATGTTTCGCTGTTTTCGGCTTATGGCTCTGAATTGGAGGCTTTGCGGTCTTCATCCGGGGTGTCGTTGCGCGGCGCTGGGCCCGTTGGCACGTATCAGGTTGATCGCGCTAATAATGCGATCCAAACGACGGCGGAATTGGATGCGTCTGTGAAAGATGCGGATATGATTTTCCTGACGGGGCCAGTGCACAAACAACGGACTTATGCGATGGTCTTGGCGGATCACCTGTCCGACGGGCAGGTGTTGGTTTTGGCCCCTGGTCGATCCCTCGGTGCGTTGGAAACGGCTTGGTTTTTGCGCATCGGTGGTTGCACTGCGGATGTGACAATTGTGGAAGCACAAGGTTTACCGTACTTTGTTCGGGCAGAGGGTGCGGTTTTGAACCTTACACCTTGTGGGCCAGTTGCAGCGGCGACGTTACCAAGTGGGCGGCGCAATGTGTTAGCTGGATTGGCACGGTATTTGCCGAATTTGGAAGCCAAAGACAGTGTTCTCGCATCTGGATTTGCAGATGGGTCTGCGTTGGTTGAATTTCCTGCATTGTTGATGAGCGGCCCTGCGCTCGGCTCAGGTGCAGTGCCTGTTCCGATGGGGGGAATGCCTTTGGCAGGCAACCAGAACTTCGCGGCATTGATCGGTGATGAGCAGCGCAATTTGATTGAACAATTGGCGGCAGAACGCGCAACGGTGGCGAAAGCCTTTGGTGTGCGTGGGCTGGCAGATGTGGATACCTTGATCGAAACCCATGCGGGTGTTGTGAAGGGCCAGGCCACGCGGCCTGTTCCCGATCAAGAAGGCGCGAAGGCGTTATTGCGTGATGGAGTGATTGGATCGTTGGTGCCTTTGATGTCGGCTGCAAAGCTGGCGGGGATTGATCTGCCTGTGACGCAAGCGATGATCACATTGGCGAGTGCCGTTTTGGGGGCCGATGTTGCCGCTGCGGGTCGTCGGCTCGACACGATTGGCATTACGGCCACGGACATAGATACAGCGCGATCCGCGATGGACGCCATTGCGACGGGACGGACATAATATGGATACTGATCTGAAATCCATTGCGGCTGCGCGCCGATCTGCGGAATCCGCCTTTGCGGCCTATCAGAAATTTCTGGGAACCGATCCTGCGCATGTAGATGCGATTGTCGATGCGATGGCGCGCGCGATTGAACCTGTCGCCAAAGAGCTGGGCCAGATAGCGGTTGACGAAACAGGCTATGGTAATGTGGATGATAAGCGGGTGAAGAACCTGTTTAACGCGCTGTCGGTTGCCGATTATTTGCGCGATGTAACGACGCTGGGCATGTTGTGGCGCGATGATGCGACCAAGATTGCAGCGTTCGGAGAGCCGATGGGGGTTGTGGCAGCGTTGGTGCCGGTGACGAACCCGACGTCTACGATTATTTTTAAGATTTTATCGGCGGTGAAGGCGGGCAATGCGATTGTCTGTGCGCCCCATCCCCGTGGCATTAAATCTGGTATGGCGACCGTCAAAGTGATGGCGGATGTGGCCGAACAGATGGGCGCGCCCAAGGGCTTGATACAGTGCTTGGATCAAGTGACGATCGCGGGCACCGCGGAATTGATGAAGCACAAACGCACCTCTGTTGTGATGGCAACGGGCGGCCCTGCGATGGTTGAGGCGGCCTATTCTAGCGGCAAGCCGACACTGGCCGTGGGGGCGGGCAACGTGCCGTGTTACGTGCATAAATCTATGGCCGGAGAGATCGGCGAAGTGGCCGAAATGATCGTGACGTCGAAGTGTTTTGATTACGGAACAGCCTGTGTTTCCGAACAAGCCGTGATTGCCGATCCAGAGATTGCGCGCGAGTTGCGCCAAGAAATGAAAATGCGTGGGGCGTATTTTTGCACACCTGCCGAAAGCGATCGTCTGGCGAAAGTTATTTTTACTGGCAAGCAAGCAATGAACCCCGAGCGTGTTGGGCAAAGCCCACAGGTTTTGGCGGAATTGTCTGGGTTTTCAGTGCCGCCGAAAACACGTTGTTTGGTGTCTGAAGAAACTGAAATTGGTTGGCATCGCCCGTTAAGCGCTGAAAAATTGAACCCAGTTTTGGCGTTTTACGAGGCCCGTGACAGCCAGCACGGCATCGAAATATCGATCAATATTGCAAAGTTTGAAGGCTGGGGCCATTCCGCTTGCCTGCATTCGAATGACCCTGCAATTGTGGCACAATTTGCGGCCGTTCCGACCGGCCGTGTGTTGGTGAACACGCCTGCGATCATGGGTGGCATGGGATATTCTACCGATTTGGAACCGTCTTTTATGCTGGGCACGGGTACGTGGTCGGGATCAATCACATCGGACAACGTGACCGCGTTGCATCTGATCAATATTAAGCGCGTGGCCTATCAAAGCCGACCTTGGCGCGACATCTATGAGGAGTACGGCGAATGAGTGGAATTACTATTCGGGCGTTGATGCAGATCGACAATTTGCAACCAAAATTCGCCGCCTATAACGGCGCGACTGTGCAGGGGTCTGTTCCGCTGTCGGGTGACACTGTTTTGATCGGGGAATTTGCGCCCGGCAACGGCGTTTTTTCACTGATTGACCGCGCTTTGAAAGCGTCGAGCGTTGAAGCAACGACTCAAATGGTTGAGCGGGAGTTTGGGTTCTTTATTTTGCGTTCACCGAGCAATGCCGAAGTGACAGCCGCGCGGGATGCGATGTTGTCCGAACTTGGCGCGACGATGGCTGATCGCTTGAAGCCAGCGATCACAAACACGCAGATCATCACTAGCGTTGAGCCTTATCAGGCGCAGTTGTTAAACAAATGGCGCAAAGGCTCGTTGTTGGTTCCGGGGCAAACGCTGGGGATTATCGAATGTGCGCCAGCGGCCTATATTTCGATTGCGGCGAATGAGGCGGAAAAATCTGCCGATATCGACATGGTCGAGGTTCGCGCGGTTGGACGGTTTGGACGTTTGTTTATTTCTGGGTCAGAAAATTCTGTTCAGACGGCTGTCGAGGCGGCGACCAAAGCGATTGAAGCTGTGGACGGGCGGACAGAGTAATGTCGCGCGTCATCGGAACAGAACATATCGAACAAGCACGGCAACGCAGCCGCATTGTGTTCGAAATCCTGCCTGATGACATTGTTACGGATTTAGCACGGGAAACAGCGGCGCGGTTGGGTATTCGGCTGGTCGATGGACCGCTGGAAAAACCGAGCGTGGCGCGCACGGACGGCAACACGGCCATGCGGCGTGGATTGTATCGGCGCGGTGCGAAATGGGCTGCGCCAAAGCCTGTGAAGCAACGAAATGTACGGCGGTTCACCAAGATTGCGTTGATTGGTGCGGGTGGTGTTGGTGGCAACATCGCGCATCTGGCCGCGATGGCAGATATGGCGGATGAGATAACGCTGATTGATATCGCACCTGGAATGGCGGCAGCGACGGCGCTCGATCTGAACCACACAAGTGGAATTACGGGTGTGCGGGCGCGGTGTGTTGGCGGCGAAGATTTGGCGATGGTTGTAGGCGCGGATGTGGTTGTTGTAACCGCTGGACGTGCGCGTGGGCCGGGCATGACGCGGGCCGATCTAATTGATGTGAATACACGAGTTATTCATGCAGCGGCAGAGGTGATAAAATCGAACGCGCCGAATGCGATTGTGATTGTTGTGACCAACCCGCTTGATGAAATGGCGGTTGAAATGCTGCGGGCCACTGGGTTTCCGCGTGAGCGGATTTTGGGCATGGCAGGGACGTTGGATAGCAGTCGTTTCCGCAATGCGCTAGCGATGGCAGCGCGTGTTACGCCTGGCGATGTGTCGGCAATCACGCTGGGCAGTCATGGTGATGAGATGGCGCCGATTACATCATTGGCGCGGATCAAAGGGCGCGCGTTGGAGCGGTTCTTGTCTGCAGATCAGATTGCGGCTTGTGTGAAAGATGCGATCACGGGTGGTGGGCAGGTTGTTGCATTGAAAAAATCTGGCTCGGCCACGATTGCACCTGCGCATTCCTCGATAGAATTGTTGGATCATATTCGCGGGGCCAAAGTTGGGCCTGTGCCTGTTTCGGTGATGTTGGAAGGTGAATATGGCGTTTCTGGTGTGGTGCTAGGTGTGCCTGCGCATTTGGGGAAAACGGGATTGGTTGGTGTAGAAGAACTGCGGCTGACACCTAATGAGACTGACGCGCTGCACGGTGCGGCAGAGGCTATTCGCGCGCGGCTTGGGCTATGACCCTTCGCAAGTGGAATTCTGGTGGGCGGTTTGAAGAAATAGGCAGCTATTCAAGGGCCAAACGTGTGGGGCCGTTTGTTTATATTGCCGGAACCACAGCAATTGAACCGTCGGGCAAATTGCACGCGCCAAACGATTGTTATGCGCAGAGCGTTTATATTTTAGGCCGTATCGAAGAAGCGTTGCGCGAAGTTGGGGCAGAGATGCGCCATGTGGTGCGCACGCGGGCCTATGTTACGGATATTTCTGCGGCGGGTGGTCTGGTGAAAGCCCACGGCGAGGTGTTCAAGGGGATTGATCCTGTAATGACGGGTGTCGAGGCCGGGCTGACCCAACCCGGTATGATGGTTGAGATTGATGTCGATGCGATCATTCACGACGAAGACGGCAATATCGGCTTCAACTAGGCTCGTTTTCGCAAAAAGTCCCAAAAATCCACTGTTGCAACGAATCTTTCGACGTGTACTGTATACAGTATACGACGGGGCTGGGGACACGGCGCCGTTTTAACCAAATGGGAGAATCTAATGCAACTCACGAAAACACTGTTTTCAACGGCAGCATTGAGCACGCTATTGCTCAGCTCGGCTGCTTTTGCAGATATCAAAGTCGGCTTCATCGGATCGTTGTCATCTGATACAGGCCTGTCCACATTGCGCGGCGCAACCATCGCCATCGAAGAATTGAATGCCAAAGGCGGTATGATGGGCGAAAAGATCGTTCTGATATCTGCGGATACTGGCGAAGACGTCACTGAAGGCGTGAAAGCCTATGAATATCTGGCAGAAAGCGAAGAAGTCGATTTCATCATTTCTGGTTCCATTGACGATGTGTCGCTTGGCTGGCTTCCACGGATGCAAGAGTTCCAAATCCCAACGTTGGATACATGGACATCTTACATCGGCATCATCGACATGGTCATTGAAGACCCAGAAACGATGGCACCGTATTTCATGAACATCGCGTCGGACGAAGCTTTGGCCACGCTGTACATCAATTTTGGTGCGGATGTTCTGAAGAAAGAAATGGGTTGGGATAGCGTTGTTATCTTGGCAGAAGACACCGCATTTGGCGGGGCGATCACGGGTTTGGTAACCGAAGCTTTGGGGCCAGTTGCTGGTATCGAAGTGAAAGAAATCATCACGTATGACGTAAACACCAACGACTTTGCTCCGCTATTTTCAAAGGCAGAAGCATCTGGTGCGGATTTCATCTATCAGGTCAGCTCCGTGAATTCGCAGGTAATTTCTAGCCAATATGTGAAGCTGCAAGTGCCAATGGGCATGACCGGTGTAAACGTATCAGCACTGGGTATGGAATACTGGGAAGATACTGGCGGCCAAGGCGGTGGGATTTCCACATTGTCCCCTGTCCCGTCAGTTGGTTACGCGCTTGATCCTACATCAGAAGCATTCGTGAAAACCTATCAGGCTAAATATTCGTCGCGCCCTGTGATCCCACATTTTAACGGTTTCAACGCCTATTATGGCCTGAAACAGGCGATGGCCGCTGCTGAAGAAGCTGGTGGTTTCAAAGACGTGAAAAAATGGGCCGCTGCGATGGAAAAGCAAGATTTGACTCTGAAAAAGGATGACAAGTTGGTATTGCGCTACGGTTTTTGGGGCAATGACGACGTTGAGCCAGTAACCGGTCGGACTTACCCGCATAACGCGCTGTTCGATCTGACAGCACCGTATGAAGATGCAGCGCCGTCAATGGTTGTAGTCCAGTGGAAAGAAGACGGAAGCGTTGGGGTGGTTTACCCGCCTGAGTTTGCGACAACTAAGTTTACTTTGCCAAGCTGGGTTAAGAAGTAATCTAACCTTTTTCGGTGGTGCAGATAGCTGTGCCACCGATGTTTAACATTCTTCCTACAGGCATGATTTTATGACGCAAATCCTGATCCAAGGGCTGCTTTTAAGTGGGCTATACGCGCTGATTGCAATGGGTTTCACGCTAATCTTTAGCGTCGGACGTATTCTAAATCTTGCTTACGGGGCATATCTGTTGATTGGCGGGTATACTTATTTCTATTTCGCGCAAACCCTTGGGATGCCAAAAATTGTAGGCGTTCTGCTCGCCGCTATTCTTGGCTGCACAATGGGAATTTTGAAGTTTAAGCTGCTGGTAAAACCTCTGAAGGGGGATCATGTGGCTGTTGAAATATCCTCGCTTATCCTCGCGGTTGTGCTGCAGGCAGCGGTTGTTTTGATGTTCGGTGACAGCTCGAAAATCCTATTGCCGATTATTCCGGGTGTGGAACGCATTGGGGGCGCAGCAGTGCCGTATTCCAACCTGTTTGCGACCATTGCCAGCTGGGTTATTTTGATCGCGTTGTATTTCTTTGTGCGCAAAACCCATACGGGGCGTGCAATGCAGGCTGTGTCGATGGACCCTAAAGGTGCTGCTATTTCGGGCATTGATGCGGATCGGATCAACATGATCACCTGGGGCATATCTGGCTCATTGGGTGCGGTCGCTGGCGTGTTTTTCGCAAGCTACACGCAGCTGTACCCCGGCATGTGGGTAGCCCCGCTGATCATCGCCGTGGCGGTGGTGATTGTTGGCGGAATCGGTTCGATTATGGGCACGTTGATCGTGGCGCATATCATTGGGTTTATGGAGGTGATGACCTCTGCTTTTATTGCGCCCGAATTGCGCGGTGTGATGACGATGGCGCTTATCATTGGGGTTTTGATTTTACGACCCAAAGGCCTCTTTGGTCGAGAGGAGCTGTAGCGTGGGACTGCGTTGGTATCACTTTGCGGCGTGGGCCGCGTTCGTCGTGTTTATGTTTTTGATGCCTGAAATGGTATCCAAAGGCACGCTGCGGATTTTCATTTTCGCGAACTTCTTAGCGGTGTTTGCAATCAGCTGGGATGTTCTGTCTGGGCGCACGGGATACGTGAGTTTTGGACATCCGTTTTTGATCGGGATTGGGGCGTACACGACCGCCATTCTGACCAAACGATTTGATGTGCCTGTGGAGTTATCGATCCCCATTGCGGTGGTGGTCACGATGATCGCTGGGTTGCTGGTGGTGTTGCCAGCGTTGCGGATCAAGGGCAGTTATTTTGCGCTGATTACACTGGCGTATATGGAATTGATCTATCAACTTGTTCAGGTCATTCGACCCGATTTAACCGGTGGCACGCGGGGTATGTCGGGCTTGCCGACGCTGACGCGGGGCGCAGTGAACGGGTATTACATGTCGCTAACGTTGATGGTGATTGTTGCGTTTTGCGTGTGGCTTTTGATGCGCACCCGGATCGGCACGGCGCTGTCTGCGATTGGCATGAACGAGGAAGCTGTTAAGGGATCTGGGTTGTCAGTGACGCGGCTCAAGCTGTTTGCGTTTCTGTTAAGCGCGTTGATTGCGGGGCTGGGGGGCGCGTTTTACGTGCATTATCTGGGGTCGATTGCACCGCGTGCGTTGTTCGATATCAACTTTGTATTTACCATCATTGTGGCGGCACTGATTGGTGGGGCTTCCACCACCATTGGCCCGATTATTGGTGCGTTTTTCTTGACGTTTTTATTGGAATATCTGCGACCCTATTTACCCGGTGCCGAACGGTATTTCATCTATGGAGGGGTGGCGTTGTTGTTGTACATGTACCAGCCAAAAGGGATTTATGAGATCATCAATAAAGGTTGGGCCAAAGTGAGGACGCGGTTATGAGTGTGTCTCTGAAAATTACAAATCTGGTCAAGAAATTTGGCGGGCTAACGGCCACTAATGACCTGTCATTCACGGTGGAATCTGGCCAATCGGTTGGTTTGATTGGGCCAAACGGTGCGGGTAAAACCACGGTGTTTAGCCTTGTGATGGGGGAACATCGTCAAACCTCTGGCTCGATCATGCTGGATGGTGAGGAGCTGTCAAAGATGGCAACACCCGCGCGTATTCGTCGTGGTGTTAGCCGAACGTATCAGGTGCCGCGCCCGTTTGCAGATATGAGCGTGGCTGAGAATATTCGCGTTGGATTGATGCCTGACAGTGTGTTTGGGATGATCCTGAAGGGGTCGAACCGAGACCGCGAATTGGAGTTGGCGATGGCGGTGGGGTTCAGCGAAAACGATCTGGATCGCACCCCCGCGGAATTGTCGATGGGCGATCTGCGAAAGCTGGAAATGGCGCGGACAATGGCGACGGATCCAAAGGTGATGCTGTTGGACGAAGTGTTCGCGGGTTTAACGGTTGCGGAAATTGCGATGATCAGTGGTTTGGTTCAAAAAATGCGATCCGATGGCATGACGTTTCTGATTGTTAGCCACGATCTGAAAGCACTTGAACCACTGATCGATACGGCAATTGCGATCAACTATGGCGGCATGGTTGCGCAAGGATCCTACGCCGAGGTTATTAGCAGCGACGCGGTGCGTGCATCCTATCTGGGAGAGGCGTAATGGCTTTTCTGGAAATTGAAGACTTGTCTGCGTTTTACGGCAAAGCCCAAGCCTTGCACAACGTTTCGTTCGATGTGGAAGAAGGCGGCGCGATTGCGTTGATCGGGGCCAATGGCGCGGGGAAGTCTACGTTGTTGGACAGCATTATGGGGCTGACGAAAACCACGGGTGACATTCGGTTCGATGGCGCGTCGTTCGTTGGGAAAACACCTGCCCATGTTGTGCAACAAGGCATCGGCTATGCGCCAGAGCGGTTCAATCTGTTCCCGTACATGAGCGTGCGCGACAATCTGTTGGTTGGCAGTTACACGGCGCGTGAAGACATCGACAAAAACCTGAAAATGATCCACGAGCTGTTTCCACAATTGGCAGAACGAGAAGATCAGGAAACTTCCACTCAGTCAGGTGGGGAGCGGCAAATGGTTTCGTTGGGGCGCGCGTTGATGACAAGTCCACGCCTGTTGCTGGTGGATGAGCCGACAATCGGTTTGGCCCCAAAGGTGTGTTTGGAAATTGCCGAAGTTTTGCGCCGTTTGCGCGGCGAATTTGGCCTAACTGTGGTTATCACAGAGCAGAATGCAAACTTTGCGATGACATTGGCAGAGAAGGTTTATGTGATGGAAAGTGGGCATATTTCTGCGCAAGGCACGCCTGCGGAATTGGCGGATGATGAACGTTTGGCGCAGGCGTATTTTGGGTATTAGGGCGGGCACAATTCTTTGATCCGCCACCAGTTGTCATTGTAATTTTATTCCACACGTCTAAATCTGTTGGTACCCCCTTTAGATTTTAGGCTTCATTCAATGGATTCCACACTTTTTTCATTTATTTGGAAACATTCAAAACGCAGTCAGTTGATTTTGCTGGCCGTTACATTGGCAACTTTCCCACTGCTGTATGTCACGCTGGAACTGCCCAAACGAATAATCAACGATGCGATTGGTGGCGACGGTAACCCTGTTGATGTGTTCGGCTATCAGTTCGAACAGATGCAATTCTTGATGGTTTTATGCTTTTTACTAACGGGTTCGCTTGGGACTGTCACTATCATATTGCTAACCATTCTGACGGCGTTTCTTTCAACCTTTACCTATGGTCTTATTGGGATGGCAGTGGCCTTGATTTATGCACGGCTGCGGGAGATCAAAGAAGGTGTTGGCGTTGATAACCTTGCAGCGGTTTTTGAATAAATACCGCTAGGCGTTCAGAGTTTGCTTGGGTAAGACTACGGGCATCGCCACTTTGGCGGTGCGCATCGGAGGATCAATCATGGCACATACACGCATTCGGAAATTTAACACGTCGGATACCTACCCCGAACAAAACCTCGACAATGATCTGTGTCAGGCCGTTGTGGTTGAAGGTGGCAAAACGGTTTATTTACGCGGCCAGTGCCCGCAAAACCTTGATGATGCAAAAAACATCGACAGCCATGATCCAGTGAAGCAAACCCACAAGGTGATGCAGAACATTCACCAACTGATCCAAGAAGCAGGTGGTGAGATGGAGCATTTGGTAAAGGTCGTGGTCTACATCACCGATGTGCGCCACCGTGAAGATGTTTATCGTACAATGGGCGAATACATCAAAGGTGTATATCCGGTATCAACGGGTTTGGTCGTTCAGGCGTTGGCACGGCCTGAATGGTTGGTGGAAATTGACGGCACAGCTGTGATCCCGTCATGACATTTTCTTTGGTGGCGCGATGCGCTGAAACTGGCATGTTTGGCATAGCAATTTCGTCGTCTTCCCCAGCCGTTGCGGCGCGGTGCGCCTATACCCGTGCAGGTGTAGGTGCAGTCGCAAGCCAAAATATTACCGACCCGCGTTTAGGGCCATTCGCGCTGGATTTAATGCAAGGTGGAATGTCTGCGGGTGAAGCAATTGCAGGCATCAAAGATCAGGCGCAGTTTTTAGAATACCGCCAAGTTTTAGCCATTGATCGTCAGGGAAATACGGCGATTCATTCTGGTCAAAATTCCCTCGGTGTTTGGACGCATGCACATGGCACAGACGTAATGGCCGCTGGCAATCTATTGGCAAATGAGGAAGTACCCCAAGCACTGGTGGACGGTTTTCAGAACGCGACTGGGCATCTTGGCGATCGTTTGATCGCGGCAATGCGTGCTGGGCTGGCAGCGGGCGGCGAAACTGGTCCTATCCATTCGGCTGGGATGCAAATTTGCGATGATGTCCCATGGCCAGCAGCAGATCTACGTTGTGATTGGAGTGAAGATTGCCCGATTGAAGCAATTGCTTTGGCGTGGGACGTGTATAAGCCGCAAATGGCGGATTACGTCAAACGTGCGCTCGATCCACGTGCAGCCCCGTCTTATGGCGTTGCTGGCGACGAATAATAAAGTTTTGAACATTGATGCTTTTTGAAGGTTTGAATGAAAAATTGAAACACTCGGCATAAACCGTAGATTAGCAGTGCAAATTGACGTGTTCCAATACGGTATCTGCTATCCACGCGTGTTGCATTCCAGTTTATGCCAAATAATTACCCTTGAGAAATAATATTGAACTAAGGGAATATTTAGGCCAAATTTGGCTATGAGTAAGAATCACGTATATCAAAAACCGGCCTTTTCTACACCTATTGCGTCTAAAGCTGGTGGCCTTTGTGTGTTTGCCCCGTTAGGGACGATCCATTGAGTGGCGTTCAGGCAATTGCCTTCATGGGTGATGTTGCACCGACTGCTCCTAAAACGGAGACGCAAATTGTGCGATTTGAAATTTTTGTCAGTGCTGGATTTAATGCCCTTGAGGTCTCCGCTGTAAGCGGAGTTCTAGCGCAGGCAAATGATATCTTGGGGGCCAGCGCGTTTGAGTGGCGATATGTTTCTGACACACCCGGTTTGCTGACAGGGTCACAAGGCATGATTGTGCGCGCAGAGCCAGCGGTGGCCAACCATGATTTTTCGCAGGTGATGATCGTTTCAGGTGGGTGCAGACGAAAAGGGACCGATTGGATCGCACGTGTTCGGGCAATGAAACGGGCCGGGCGGACTGTGGTTTTACTGTCTGAAGCTGCAACGTCGTTCATTGAAGCTTCGGGCCCAACGTCTGGCAAAGTGACCGCGCATTGGCGTGATGTGCTGACACTAAGCGAAGCCGGATACTATCCGAACCTAACGTTTAACATCGCAGAAAAAGCGAATGGGATAATTACATCCGCAGGAAATTCGTCGACTTTGGATCTGATGATTGGTCTGATTTCGGATCACCTGACTGGGCCGCAGATCGCAGAGCTATCGAGCCATTTGCTGATGTCGTCCATTCGAAAAACCAGCGCGGAACAGCCTCGTAATATCGGCCATAACGAAAGTCTGTTCGACAAGCGGATCGCCAAGGCAATTAATCTGATGGAAGAAACCATTAGTGAGCCATTGCCGATGGTAGATCTGGCCGATCATTTGGGGGTTTCGGTGCGCCATTTGGAGCGTCAGTTTAACGAGGTGTTTTCCGACACACCCGCGCGTTTTTACAAACGTCTTCGGGTGAAACGCGCCAAGGCGATGTTAGAAGAAACCATGATGTCGATTGTCGATATTTCTGTCGTGACTGGGTTTGGATCGACCCAAACGTTGGCAAAATCGATGAAAGACGAATACGGACTGACCCCGAAAAAAATCCGGGATCGCCGTACTGTAAAGCTCGTTGACTTTTAACACCAACTGGCTGGGTTGAATTACACCACTGCCAATTCGATAAACCGTTCTAAATGATAGGTCGTGTCGCCAAAACGGTGATCAATCATCGTAAGTCGTTTGGCCAGATGCCCCAACTCATATTCCATGGTCATCCCGATACCGCCGTGCATTTGGATGCCCTCCTCGACAACCAAACGAGCCGCATCGCCAATCAGATTTTTGGTGGCACTGACATGCAAATCACGAACCTCTGGCGTTGCATCTATGTGCCCCGCAAGATTGATCACCGCAGAACGCGCCTGTTCAATTTCGATCAGAACGTCCGCTAAACGATGTTGCAATGCTTGGAATTTCCCGATGGGAACACCGAATTGTTTGCGGGTTTTCAGGTAATCGTTTGTCAGCGTTTTGATGCTTTCCATCAGACCCAGCGCCTCTGCGCAAATGGCAAGAGTTGCGCGTGCTGTCACCTTGGCAATCGTGTCATGTGAGTTGCCTTCATTGCCCAGTAAAGCCACTGCTGGGACCAAGACGTCATCCAAAATCACCTCGGCAGCAAGGCCTCCTCCTACAACGCCATAACTTCGAAGGCTTACACCATCGGCGTTTGTTGGGACGATAAACAGGCTGATGCCATCTACATCGGATACGCCACCAGAAGTGCGTGCACTTACGATCAAGTTTTCAGCGGATGGGGCATTTACCACAATGGCCTTACGCCCATTTAGAACGTAGCCATCGCTACCTTTTTTCGCAGTTGTCTTTACGCGCGACAGATCAAATCTGCTGTTGGGTTCACCGTGTGCAAATGCCAGATGCGTAGTGCCTGCAATGATCGCCTCGACCGTCTCTTTTTGCGTGTCGCTGCCAAGTTCAGCAATCAACCTGCCGCCCAGAACAGCAGTGTCGATCAAAGGGTCAACTGCG
This sequence comes from Amylibacter sp., assembly GCA_037625035.1. GTDB lineage: Bacteria > Pseudomonadota > Alphaproteobacteria > Rhodobacterales > Rhodobacteraceae > Amylibacter. The sequence goes on along the minus strand of JASJIO010000192.1, from coordinate 16,026 downwards.
CCGATACGACCCAGTTCTTCGAAAACCAACGCAAGGTCAAAGCCTTCGCCAGCAAAGCCACCGTCGTCTTCGCTAAATAGCGCACCAATGACGCCCATTTCCGCAAGCCCGTTCCATATTTCAGAAGAGAAGCCCGTTTCTGCGTCTTCAATGGCTGCTCGGGCATTGGCCGTATAAGCATCGTTCAAATAGCGGCGCAAACCGTCTTGCAACATTTGCCGTTCGTCTGTCAGATCAAAATTCATAGTATCCTCACAATTCCAGAATGGCTTTGGTGATAATGGTGCGTTGTATTTCGTTTGAACCGCCAAAGATTGATAGCTTTCGGTTGTTCAAATACTGCGCTGTTGCAGGAGCGGCGTAGGCAGGGCCGACAGGCTCAGCATTGCTACCTTCCTCCAACGCTTCACTTGCAAATGGCATTGCGTAGGGGCCAACCGCAGATCGGGTCAGCGCATTAATCTCTTGGCGAATTACAGTGCCTTTGATTTTGAGCATCGAGCTTTCTGCACCGGGCGCTTGGCCCGCAGCGGCTTGCGAAACAACACGAAGGTTGGTGGTAGACATCGCCATCAATTCAATTTCAACCCGTGCGATACGAGCGGCGAAATGGGGATTCTTGATCAACGGCTGCCCGCCAGATTGTTCCAGCCGCGCGATACGTTTCAGGTTTTCCAAGCCAGCATTCGCAAAGCCGACGCCCGCAATATTTGTGCGTTCGTGGGTCAGCAAAAACTTGGCATAGGTCCAGCCTTTATTTTCTTCACCCACAAGGTTTCCAACGGGAACTTTGACATTATCAAAGAACACTTCGTTCACTTCTGGTGTGCCATCGATCAGGATGATTGGGCGGACTTCGATACCCGGCGTATCCATGTCGATCAATAGGAACGAAATACCCTGTTGTGGTTTTCCTTCTTTTGATGTGCGCACCAAACAAAAGATTTTATTGGCGTATTGACCAAGGGTCGTCCACGTCTTTTGGCCATTCACAACGTAATGGCCACCCTCACGAACAGCGGATGTACGAACAGCCGCAAGATCAGAGCCGGCGCCCGGTTCCGAGTAGCCCTGACACCACCAATCATCGCCGTTTAAAATGCGTGGTAGGTAATAATCCTGTTGTTCTTTTGATCCAAATTTTTGCAACACGGGGGCCAACATCGACAATCCGAATGGCACAACACGCGGCGCGTTCGCCTTGGTCATTTCGTCTTCAAAAATGTGGCGTTCAATCGCGTTCCAAGCTGTGCCGCCAAATTCCTTTGGCCAGTTAGATGCAAGCCACCCTTGCGCGTTTAAAATGGCGTGCCATTCTTCAAGGTCAGCTTTCGTGAGGCTTTGGCCCTGTTTACTGCGATCCACCAAACGTTCAGGCAGCTTGGCTTTCAAAAACGCGCGGACGTCGTCGCGAAATGCAATCTGTGCATCTGTGTAATTCAGATCCATGATGTTTCTTCTCCCGTTGTTGGTGGAATTTTGACTGAACTTGCCCGTAGTGACAATCGAAACGCTACGCCATTTGGCTTGGGTACCATTATCTAAGTGTTCAAAGACAATATCTAACGTCTCACACGCGCACCGATCAGCGCGCGGGCGAATATCTTCGATCATGCCACGCCAATATTAGCTTCACCGCGCGGGCGCTGCGCTAGGATAGCCAGCTCATATCGCCGAAGACCTATTTGAAATTGAAATTTAACGTATTCAAGTCTAAATTTACTCGGCGATGTCTTCCGCCCACAGCTCTGGTTTTTCCTCGATAAACCGCAGCATCAACGCAGTACACGCAGGATCATCAGCGACAATCACTTCAACACCCTTTGAGCGCAGAAACTCTTCGTTGCCGCCAAAATTTTTATTCTCACCGATGACAACGCGTGGAATGCCAAATTGCAGAATTGTACCCGTGCACATCATGCAGGGGCTAAGCGAAGTATAAAGTGTGGTGTCGCGATAGGTTTTCTGACGGCCAGCTTTGCGCAAAGCATCCATTTCGCCATGTGCAATTGGATCACCCTTTTGCACACGCTGATTGCGTCCCTGTGAAACCACTTCGCCGCCCCGTGCCAATACAGATCCGATCGGGCAACCGCCCTCGTCATATCCAGCTTTAGCCTCATCATAGGCGATGCCCAGCAGGCGTGTGTCGTCAGCGTTCATGTCAGTCATTCCTACTGTTTAAGGATCGGTCCGTCGTAATACGGTAACGTCTCGACACTCGGTTGCCAAATGCCTTTGTGTTGCAACGCATCCATGTGATCGGCAATTTCATCCAAGGTCGCAAACCACACGTTTTTATCGGCCTGCGTTTTGGCGATCCATGTTTCAACCTGTTTCCAACGTGCCAGCCTGCCTGTCAAAAAGGGATGCAAGATCATCATGAAAAACCCGCCAGCGTCGTATTGCGCTTCGAATTCCTCCCAAAACCCAGCGAGCCCCTGTGAAGGCGCGCGCACGGGCATCATGTACCCAATCTCGTCGTAATGGGCAAAAGGCGGCCAATCATCCGTGCCCCAATGCACTGGCATTTCGTACAGCGAACCTTTGGTGGTTTTTAGCTGGTAGGGAACATCATCTGCCATCATAGAACTGTCGTAGCGCATGCCATGCTCAATCATCAGATCAATGACTTCCTGAGTGATGTTATAAACAGGCGCGCGGTAGCCACGCGGTTTTTGCCCACAGATGCGTTGATGCACATCAAGTGTTCGTTCAAACCACTCGCGCTGCGTGCCGCGTGTTTGAACCGGGTCTTCGTGTAAATACCCGTGGTGGCCAATTTCGTGTCCGTCTTTCAAGATCGCCTCGGCCACATCGGGATAGGTTTCCAGACACCAGCCAGGAATAAAGAACGATTGCTTCAGCCCAAGCCGACGATAGGTATCAAGAATGCGCGGCAGGGCTACCATTGGCCCATAACGGCCCATCGAAATCGGATACAAACGATCATGGCTGTCTTGTGGTTTGGCAATATGGATCAGGCTGTCTGCGTCCATATCAAAGGTAATTGCAACCGCGCATTTCGCGCCATTTGGCCATGGGATCGTATTGCGGATCATGATGTTAGCTTTCGTTTAGGACGTGCGCGCTCTGGGTATCCCAAGACAGCCAAATTTTATCACCGCCCTTTAGATCGAACTTCGACAATTCGCGTTCTTGCATTTGTACTTTGAATTCGTGACCCGTTGCATCTTCCAGAAACAAGGTCACCATCGAGCCGACAAATTCCTCAGAGATCAGTTTGCAATGGGCCACGTTTTCACCCGTCGGTTTTTCCTTGGCGATATGAACAAGGTCAGCCGAAATAACAAAGCTCACCTTTTGTCCTTGGTTCAAACTTACCTCATTCATCGGCACAGTGAAATCGCCAGACGGCGTCGTAATCTTTGCACTGCCTTTGCCGAGCGTTGCGACTGTGCCAGACAAAATGTTATTGCGACCAACAAATTCCGCAACGAACTGATTGGCGGGTTCGCGGTAAATATCTTTTGGGGAGCCGATCTGCGCGATCTCTCCTTCGCCCATGATTACCACGCGATCCGCCATTGCGAATGCTTCGGATTGGGAATGCGTCACGTAAACAAATGTAATGCCCAACTCGCGTTGTAGATCGGTTAGGACGGCTTGCATGCGGATAACGAGATGCGCATCGAGCGCAGACAGCGGTTCATCCAACAGCAAAATCTGTGGTTCCATAACAAGCGAGCGCGCAAGGGCCACACGTTGTTTTTGACCACCTGACAGAGTGGAAATATCCCGATCTGCGAATTCCAAAATCTGCATCTTGTCGAGCCATTTGAGCGCGCGTTCTTTGCGCTCAACTTTGCCCACACCGCGCATTTTTAGACCAAATTCGACGTTTTCACGCGCAGTCAGGAACGGAAACAAGGCCAAAGATTGCCAAACCAGTGGCGTGTCGCGTTCATGCGGGGCAACGTCATTCATCACTTTGCCGCCCAAACGAATTTCACCGCTGGTTGACGCATCAAGCCCCGCGAGCATGCGCAAAGTCGTGGTTTTACCGCATCCAGATGGCCCCATGATCGCTAAAAACTCGCCTTCGCGAATTTCAAAATCCAATTCTTTTACGGCAACAAAATCGCCGAAGTGTTTTTGGACTTTGTCAAAGATTACCAGCGGTGCGGTCATGGTCGAATACTTTTCATTTGGCGGCTGGCAAAGAATATTTGCGCCAGCACAACGAGGGTCATTGAGATTAGAAAGACGAATGTTCCGATGGCGTTTACCTGCGGATCAATGTTGCCTTGAACGATTTCAAGGATAATTACAGGCAGCGTTTTGTTCAGGCCTGAAACGAACCAAGACACGGCAAATTCATCAAAAGAAACTGCTGCCGTCAAAAACAAGCCAGATGCAATTGCAGGCATGCAAAACGGAATGATGACATGGCGCATCGTGGCCCATTCAGAACCACCAAGGTTCCACGCAGCGGATTCAAGATCAGGGTCCATCTGGTTTAACCGCAGCCGGATTACGGCCATTGCAAAGGGCGCGGTAAGCACACTGTGGGCGATTATGATGGAATAGATTTGGCCTGACATGCCGATTTTTGAAAACCAAGCCAGCATCGCCAACGCCATGATAATCAGAGGAATTGTCGGGGGCAGCAAGATCAATGCCAGGTACGGGCCTTTGAAACGAAAATTGTAGCGGTAATCTGAATAGGCGGTGCAAAACCCAAGGAACGTCGCGATAACAGCGGTAGAACAGGAAACGATTAGACTGTTAAGCGCTGCCTCCCAGACGTCGGGATCTACAAGAATTTTTTGATACCATTCGGTGGTAAAGCTGCCGAGCGGAATAGTCGGGAAGCGTTGCGAGTTGAACGAAAAGATCATGCTGAAAATGATCGGCGCAAAGACGAACGCAAAGATCAACGCGACATAGATCGTCAGAACAATGTTGGAGACGCGATTGGTTTTCATTTCGCGCCCTTCTGCTTGCGATAGGCCAAAGCAATCCCGGTGAAGGCTACCGCAAACAGGGTCCCCATCATCATGATCGCAACCACCGCAGCACGGGGCCACTGTTGACCAGATTTGGTGGTATCAAGGATCAAAATTGGCAAGGTCGGTTCTTGCGAGCCACCAAGATAAAACGGAGCCACGAAATCACCGAACGACAGAATGAAGCAGAAAATGGCCGCAATGATCAGCCCCGTCTTTGAGAGTGGAATAATAACCTGCCAAATTGTTGCGAACGGCTTGCACCCAAGATTGCGGGCAGCCTCGATCAGGTTTTTGTCGATGTTTGCCATCGTCACGGTTTGCAAGATCACAACAAGCGGCAAGGTCAGAGTCATATACCCGACCAGCGTACCAAAATTGGTGTTCAACATTGTATACGGACCAAGGCCGAGATTGCTGAGCAGCGCGTTTATCACTCCACTTTCAGACAGGATCACAAACCATGAGAATGTACGCACCAGATAGCTGGTGAAAAATGGTATAATAAGTAGGAAAATCGCCCACCGCCGCGTGTTTTCGCTGGCGCGAAAGGCAAGGGTAAAGGCGGCGGGGAAAGCGATACACATTGCGCAAATTGTGGACGCGGCTGCGATAAATATTGTGTACCAATAGCTGTCCCAAAAATAGCCACGCGATAGCATTTTGGTCCAATTGACGAACTCAAACGCCTCGGTCATGCGATAGTTTTTCACCAAGAAAAACGACATAGCCACCATGAACAAAACCGGCCCGACGAAGAACACGAACTGCCAGATGATGATCGGCAGTCGCCATGTCAGGGCGTATAAATTGATGCTACGGCGCGGTTTTGAAGACATTATTTAGAGCGATCCTTTAAAAGTGGGCGACCAATGCCGCCCACTTTTGGGGTTCAAGAAAGGGGATCAGGCGTTTTTATACTCTGACCAGAAGTCGTTCCAATCTTCCAACGATTGTTGCTGTGGAATATCGCGGTAATGGATGCGACCTTCTTTGATCAGCGTGATTGGATCCTGCGGATCACCGTCAATCTGATGCGAACGTGTTGCCTCGGCCATATCTGCCTCGATCAATGCCGCGCGGCCACCCTTGGTGACACAGAACCCTGGATAAGCCGCCATTTGTGCAGATTTAACCTGGCCCGCTGGTGACATCATGTACTGGATGAAATTCTTCACAAGATCAGCTTTTTCACTGCCTTTGCCGATGGAATAGCTCTCGGTGAATTGGATGCCGCCTTCTTTTGGAATGACTGAAGAAACTGGCGCGCCGTCTTTTTCCAATACGCCAGTGATCCAATCGCCGATGCCAACCATTGCTTGCATCTCGCCGTTTTTCAGACCGTTGAATGTGCCGCCATAATCAAAAAAACCACCAACTTGCTTGCGCAGACCCAGTGTTGTTTCTTGGACTGCGGCCCATTTTGCATCGTCGATATCCCACAATTTTGCGCCATTGCCGTTGTACAGGCTCATCATGCCAAGGTTTGGTAGATGCCAATCAAAGTGGCCGACTTTGCCTTCCAATTCTGGTTTCCAGAAACAGGAATAGCTTTCCGCTTCTTTCGCAGTTACCGAATTTTTATTGTACGACACGCCCAAATGGCCGCCGCGCAGCATCATGGAATACAGCTTTCCATCTGCCCAATGGCCCGGAAAGTTGGTGAAATCTTCGTGCAACATATCGTCAAAAGGATAATCAGCGGCTTCAAGTGGTTCGATATACCCAGCAAGGTTCAACTGCTGCACAAATTCGCCGTCCGACAGGATCAGGTCATACGTACCAGGCGGAGATTGCGCGATCAGAGCCAACATATTGTCGCCGCCCGCATAGTATTTCGGGACAAACTTTACGTTATTTGCAGCTTCGTATTCGGCGACCATATCGGCCTCACCATGACCATACCATGCCAACATGTTAATCTCTGTTGTGGCAGCCCAAGCACGGCTTACAAAAGGCGTAGTCAGCGCGATTGCACCGCCACCTTTCAGCAATTGGCGTCGGTTTGGCATGCTCAGAAAATTATTCTTTGTAGATTTGGTCATTGTCGTCTCCCAGATGTTTACTCTTGTTCGTAAGAAAAGCAGCTCCTACGTCGGCCATTAACCCTTAATTGGATCGTGATTAGAAATAAGGCTAAGTCAAGGCACAATCAAATGGAAGTTTATCCTACGTATGCTTTCATAAGAAATACTTATGGGAAGGCATCATCAAGTGTCGCCTCGATCTTATTCACGACATCATGGCCACCCTGTTCCAAACGGGTTTGTCGGTAAAACAATCCGATATGAATCGGGTCAAGGTCAGGAAAGCCTAGGTTGGGTGGCAATGGGTGAAGGCCATCAATCATCGTTGGACCTGTAAGGCATGAAACCCCAATTCTGTCCAGTATCGCTTGTTGGACGCTTGCAATTCCCGGGCTGGAAAACGCGACCCGCCAGCGACGTTTTGCGTGTTTTAGGGCTTCGGTCATTCGGTCACGGTACACACAGCCAAAAGGGTGCGCGACAAGGGGCAGTTCATCTTCACCGCCAAACGTCAGCCCCTTTGCAGCAACCCACACCGGTTTTTCCAACCAACTGCGATACAAAAACTGCTGATCATTGCCAGGATACAGGCCAACGGCGATATCAAGCTCATCCTTGCGCAAAGCTTCGATCAAATTTCGGGATAAATCGCAACGGATTTCCATTTTGATGTTTGGATTAGCCTGCACAATCTGGGTCATACACGATTGCAACATCCGCACCCCATAATCGACAGGCAGCCCAATCCGCAGTGCTTTGTTTTCCATTTTGCGATCAAACTGGCTTACGGCGATGTCGTTTAGTCGGAGTATCTGGCGCGCGTGGCCAATCAACGCTTCGCCACGTTCGGTAAGGGTCACAACGCGGCCTTTGCGCAAGATCAGGGGTTGGCCAACCAATTCCTCAAGACGTTTCATCTGTAAGCTGATCGCGGGTTGCGTGCGCCCCAAAAGAGACGCCGCATGGGTATAGCTTTCGACTTCGATCACAGTGACGAAAGTGCGCAATAACTCGGTTGGTAGATTCACTTGGGGCAAAGTCATTCCATTTCGAATTCATATTCTTTCATTAAGAGTATAAATTTTTGTTATTCAAAAATCTATTCTAATTTGAATTTATGAAACGCGATGAATTCCATAAATTGTTCAAAACACCTGGCCCAGTTGTATTGCCGGTGATTCATGTGTTGGACAGTGTTCGGACCCGAAAGAACGTCGAAGTCTTGCTCGAGGTGGGGGCACAGGGATGTTTCCTGATTAACCATGACTTTGAACCTGAGAAATTCCTCCCAATTATTCGCGACACGCGCGCCGCATTTCCATCCCTTTGGATGGCGGTCAATTTTCTTGCGGTCACGGGCAAAGAGGCCTTTCCGATCCTCGGCCAGTTACAATCCGAAGGCTGCCAAGTTGACGCTTATTGGGCAGATGACGCCTGCATCGATGAAGATGGCACCAATGCCGAGGCTAAAGAAATTGCCGATGCCCGCGCCAGCAGCGGCTGGGACGGTCTGTATTTTGGCGGTACGGCATTTAAGAAACAACGCGAAGTGGACGAAAGCCGTTACAGCGATGTGGCCCGCGAAGCATGCCCATTTATGGAGGTGATAACCACGTCTGGCGTCGCCACTGGGCAAGAAGCCGATCTAGGCAAAATCGAAATCTTCCGCGCTGCAATCGGGGATCGCCCGATGGCATTGGCCTCTGGCATCTCTCCCAAAAATGCGCGCAATTACAGCGATGTTGATTGCTTTATGGTTGCAACAGGCATCAACGAACCTGGAAATTTTTACGACATTGATCCAACCCGATTGGCCGAATTGATGTCCATCACACGCTCTCTTTCCAAAGGAACTTCATCATGACGACACCCGACAAAGGCCCACGCGATGACCGTTGGTATCTGAACATTATGGCCCCAAACACCAAAGGTGATAAATTTGCTTGGCTTGATCCGACATCTATCTACATCAACGCAGAGGCGTTTAACGATCTGCTGGATGATCTGCTTGAAGATTTGAAAGACGTTGAATGTGACGTTGTCGCGGGCCTTGATGCGATGGGTTTTGTGCTTGGCGCGGCGATCGCTGCGCGACGTGGCGTTGGATGTTTGCCAATCCGAAAAGCTGGAAAATTGTGCGTCGATACGGACAAAGTGGCCTTTGGGAACTATTCTGGTCGTACCCAAGACATGGAAATGCGCCTTCCGGCATTTGGCCCTGGAACGCGTGTTTTGCTGGTAGATCAATGGGTTGAAACGGGCGGCACGATGGATGGATCAATCCGTCTTGTTGAGCGTCAAAAAGGCATCGTTGCTGGCATGGTCGCAGTCGCGATCGAGGAAAATGAACGAACAAACAAATACCGCGCAACCTATCCCTGCGTTTCTGCGGTGGTTCAAGGATCTCGTTGGCAGACAGAATGTAATAGCCAAACATTGTCGAGCTTTAAGTCCTACAAGCCAGAATCTGCGTTTCCGCAAACCAAACGGTAATACGCGGCTTGAAAATGGTGAAATCGTCTTGCGGTTGGTAAGTCGATTTCACTGGTCGGCGCTTTTGCCTAAAATAGCACCAACCAAATTCCTGTAAGCATAAAGATGCCACCAAAATTCACCCAAAGGTGCCAGATTGCGTACCTAAAGGGCATGGTTTCGCGCACGTAAAAGATTGTCCCGACGACATAACAGGCGGACCCTGCCAGAATGCACCACAGCGTTGTGATTGGTACATTTGTCATGTCTGGTAACGCGCATAAACCAATCGCGCCCAAACCCAGATACGACGCGGTTGACCATTTGGATTTGACATTTTCGTCGGTGAATTTCTTCCAAATTGCGACAAACGTAAACGCCCAACAAACAGCCAGCAAAGTAAGGGTCCAGGTTGTGTTCGCCTGCACGAAAAACGGCGTGAATGTACCGGCAATACTTGGGTAAATAGCAGCATGATCGATCCGCCGCAAGGTTTTGCGCCGTTCATGCCAAGGCGCAAAATGATAGGTCCAAGATGCCAAGTTGGAGATTAAAGCGCACAGAGCATAGACGCCAACGGCGAAAATAATGCTGGTATCTGTGCGCCCTAACTCGTTGTAAATAAGCATACCACTCGCACTAAGTATCAAGGTAAGGCCCAAAAAATGGGCCCCCATATCCGCGCGTCGGTGGGTAAAGTTTTGACTTGGATAAGTTGATGTTGTCATGGTGATACCTTGCCTTAGAACCAAGAAATCCTAAGGGCACAAAGGCTTGAAGTCCACCCGTCCAAAAACTGAAAGCCAATTGAATAACACCTGATCAAGCTTCATCCCAAAGGGACGAGGCGTCATTACGCTTGATCGCTACAAATCAAGCACCAGTTTTTTCGTTTTTGAACGTGAACAGCACACGGTAATCTGCGCGTTTGATGCCTTTTCAAGGTCGGTCTGGACCAAATCGCGGTGATCTGGCATGCCCTCGGCCACACGAGTTAGGCAGGTGCCACAGACGCCCGATTGACACGAAACTTGGACGTGGATGCCGTTCTCTTCCAACTTTTGTGAGATGGTTTCGCTTGGGAGGACTTCGAATGATTTGCCAGACTTTTGCGCAACAACGGTGAAAGGTGCACCGTCGGTATTTACCTCTGCGCCAAAGCGTTCGAGGTGAACACAATCATCATTCCAATCGTAGTTTTCAGCCGATTTAACGATGAAATCCATAAAACCATTTGGCCCACACACATAAATATGTTTGTCAGATTTGGCATTAGCCAGCACGGAATTAATATCCAGCTTTTGGTCATCAGGGCCGCTGTCGATGTGTACCTGAACCTTGTCGCCAAAGCGTTCCAGTTCATCCGTAAACGCCAAGCGATCCGCTGTGCGCCCGCAATAGTGCATTTCCCAAGACGCGCCTGATGCCTCGAGGGCATAAGCCATGTTCAACATCGGAGTGACACCAATACCGCCTGCAAACAGGATGGTTTGGGCGACATTTGATCCCATCTGGAAATTGTTGCGTGGACGCCCAATTTTGACCTGCGTGCCTTCTTTGAACCCCGTGTGGATCGCGGTCGATCCGCCGCGCGATTTTGGATCAAGCAGGATGCCGAGGCGATATTTCGACCTGTCTGCTGGATCGCCTGTCAGGGAATATTGACGGATCAAACCAGATTTCACGTAAACATCCACATGCGCGCCAGCGTCGTAGCTGGGCAGGGGGGTGCCGTGCGTGCTGGCGAGTTCTAGCCCAATGATATCGGTTGCAACGTCGCTACGGTTTTGCACGGTGACGTCGAGCCAAGGATCGTCATGTTCGGTGGACTTTGGCGCATCGACCAGAACATCTGCGGCCAGATGAACCTTAATCGGCATACTGGCATAGGCGTGGATGGTGTTGTTCATGGCAACAACGGGTTCGCCCAACAGCTCGAACTTTTCAACACGACGGTGCAGGGCCTCTAGCAGAAGGATAATTTCACGCCGCGCTAGGTGCATGCCCATGCACATGTGCACACCTTGGCCAAAACCGAGGTGATCGTGAACGTCACGGTTCACATCAAAACGATCTGGATCCGCAAACTTGCGTGGGTCACGATTGGCGGAGGCGTACATCACGATCACGCGCTTGCCTGCGGGAATTGTGTGCCCCGCGATATCGCTGTCCTCAATGGCGTAACGGGTAAAGGCGCGGATCGGGGTTGCCATGCGCACGGCTTCCTCGACGGCGTTTGGGATCAGGCTGGCGTCTTGGCGGATCAAATCCCATTGGTCGGGGTGGTCGGCGAAGAATTTCACGATCTGGCCCGTGGTCGAAATTGTCGTATCAAGGGAAGGGTTGATGTAGTCGCGCATCAATTGTGCGCAAATTTCATAGGAAATGCCGCGTTCTGGGCCGACCTCGAAAATGCGTTTGGCCCAGCCGCCGTCTTTCAGCTTTTCTGGTCGGCCATATTCTTGCAGGAAATCACGTAAATCTACGAGGTCTTCGAATGCTTGGGCTGTGCGGGCGTTTTCGGTGCCAAACAGGTTGAACGTGGCAGATGCCCATTTCAACATTTGATCGGAATCAACAGGCAAACCGACGAGCTCGGCCACGATGGTCACGGGTAAGAATTGCGCGAAATCTGAAATGGCATCGAATTCACCGCGTTTGCAGAGCGTATCGATAAGCCCATTTGCCGAGGAAACCAGGAGCGGTTCGATTTCTTTCAATGCGCCAGGAAGCAAGGGTTCGGATGTGACAGCGCGGGTTTTGTCGTGTTCTGGTGGGTCCGAATTTAGGGTCGAACCGACAAGGATGACGTTCACCTTTGGGATCGGTGACACCCCGCGCGAGCTGACAAATCGGAGCGGTTGGCGCAATATTTCGCTGACTTCATCATAGCGCGGCAGGGCGTACAGGTCGTGTTGGGGCAGGTAAACTACAGGCCCCAAATCGCGCATTTTTTCATACACGGGATAAGGGTCGAGGATAACCTCATCGGAATAGAAATCTATGTCGAGCGAGGGTATTTTCACGGCACATCCCCTTCAGATTTCAAACGCAGCGCAACCAAGCTCATCGCGTCTGATTGATTGAACGAACCCATGCCGCCATCAATCGCGATGTCTGCACCCTTTAGCCAATTGGAAGCAGGCGACAAAGTAAAGGCGGCAATTTGCGCGATTTCCTCTGGTGCGCCGGGGCGACCTGCGCGCTCCACGTTCTTTGCCATCTTGTCGCCAAATGCTTTTTGAAAATCAGCAAGAATGCCAGTGGCAATCCCACCGGGGCTGAGGGAATTGATCCGCAAACCTTTGTTCACCATCGCTTCTGATTCAGCGACAGTCCATAGGATCACCGCTTCTTTGGTAAGGTTATAACAACGTGTCGCGCCAATTTGTTCTGATGCGATGAAATCGGCAAGCTGGCTTTTATCGGTCAGGGCGCCAAGGCGTTTGACCTGATCAACACCTGTGGGCCACCCATGCCCTGCGCGACTGGCCATATTCACGATCGAAGCACCCTTGCGCATGTGGGGCACCACCGCGTTGGTAAACGCCCGTGTCCCAATAAAGTTAACCTGCAAGATAGCTTTCTCCAGCCCATCGCGCGGCGGCAAGCCAGCATTGTTGCACAACCCATCAAGCGGTTGATCAATTGCTGCGGCCGCTTTGGCAATGCTGGTCGCGTCGTTTAGATCAAGATGGATGAAGTGATCGACATTTTCGCGTGTTTCTTGGATGTCAAAACCAATTACGCGGTGGCCTTGGCTTTTCAAGATACGCGCAAGTTCAGCGCCGATACCGCTGGCAACGCCAGTCACTGCATACGTCATTTTGGTCATGTCGGTCTCTCTTTGGGTTGTGATATACTAGGGATGGCCGTGCGATTATGAAAAGACTTGAAAAAATTTGATGTATAAGCCTTTCTGATCGCCATGAAGCCACAACATATCCAAATCCTTGTCGCGATTGCAGAACACGGTAGCTTGCGTGCCGCGGCCAAACACCTAGGCAAGTCGCAACCTGCATTAACCCAATCCTTGCGTTAAGCGGAGGACTATCTTGGCGTTGCACTGTTTTCGCGCACCTCGCGCGGGGTAGAAATAACCGCAATTGGTGAGCGCGTTTTGGTGCGAGCAAGAACGATAACGTCAGAAATTGCACGCCTTGTCGAAGAAGTTGCGCAATTGCGAGGCGAGCAAATCGGCGCAGTCAGCGTTTGCCTGTCGCCCCTTGCAGCAATGCGGATCATGCCCCGCGCACTGACTTTGTTTCGCAAAACACATCCGAAAATTGAGGTGCGCTTGTCTAGCGGATTGTTCCCGAGCGCGCTAAAGGCGCTCCGGGAAGGGCGCACCGATCTGTTAATCGGGCCAGCGCCACCAGCAGACATGGCACGAGAGATAACGGTCGAGCATCTGATTGATACCCCGATCAACGTGATCACCGCAGTTGGATCGCCTTTGTTAAAGGCGCAATCCCTATGCGAATTGAGCGATGCGCAATGGATTATGATCGGCGCACCAACCGGTCCGGGGGATATTTTCAATCAACCCTTCCTTGATCATGGGTTGACCCCGCCACACGCGTTAACCACATCGGAATCGTATTTTGGTGCGCTGTCACTGGTCGAAAGCCTTGGCGCCGTTTGTACATTCCCTGAACTCCTTTTGGAGGATGTGCGCCAGACTTGGCAAATTGCGCCTTTGAAAATTTCGCTTATGACACGCGCAGGTCATCCGTTAACGCCCGCCGCAGATGCGCTCGCGATGTGTATTCGCAGGCGCGTTACATCGATGTAAAAGATAAGCGAAACAAATCGCGATTTAAAAAATTGTATTGATGGTTATCGCACTTAGCGAATAACCTGTTTCAATACCCTCGTTGAAAGATTTCCCCATGATCGATCTCGTTGAAACACAGCTTTTTATTGATGGTGCGGCTGGGCCAGCCTCAAACGGTGAAACCTACGATATTTTCAACCCTGCACGCCCGTCAGAGCTGGTAGGTCGCGCGGCGTCTGGCACCCCTGATGATGTCGAAGTTGCCGTTAAAGCGGCACACCGTGCCTTTCCTGCTTGGGCAGCCCTAAGCTACCATGAGCGGGCAGAGATACTGCACAAAGTAGCGGCTGCGATCACCCAAGATATGGAAGAAGTCGATGCGCGCGCACGTCTTTTCACCCGTGAACACGGCAAGATTCTGCGTGAAACACATATCGAGATCAGCCGCCTTGGCGAGCGGTTCACGCAATGCGCCAATTACGCGGAGCGGTTGGAACAAGATGAAATCATCCGCGCTGCACCGAATGATACGATCATAACGCGCCAACCGCGCGGGGTTGCGGCCCTTCTGGTTTCGTGGAATTGGCGGCTTGCCATTCTGGGCGCAAAACTGCCCCAAGCCTTGATGGTGGGCAATACCGTTGTGGTGAAACCATCGGCCAACTCGGCGCTGGCCCCTGCGATGTCACTGCATAAAATTGCAGAAATGCTGCCTCCTGGTGTGGTCAATATCGTGACGGGATCTTCCAGCCGAATTGGCGATGCGATCATCGCGCATTCGCTGGTACGGTACGTGAATTACACTGGCTCTGTTGATGTGGGCCGTCATGTCATGAAGGTCGCTGCGTAAAATATTACGCCTGTCACGCTGGAACTGGGAGGCAATGACGCGGTCATTATTTGCCACGATGTTGATCTGTCTGGCGATGCGTTTCAGCGGTTGTACCGCGTGGCGTTTATGTCGACAGGGCAAATTTGTTACGTGCTGAAACGGCTTTATGTTCACAAATCGCGCTTTGAAGAAGTGGCCGAAGGATTGCGCGCCGTGGTTGATGTGCAAGTGATTGGCGATGGGTTGTTGCCTGAAACCACGATGGGGCCGATGAACAACGCCAAGCAATTGAAAGTTGTAACTGACATGATCGCCGAGGCGCGTGCGGCGGGGCAAGACCTGCATGAACTTGGCCAAATCCCTGATCAAGAACTATATGAAACAGGGTATTTCCAACGCCCTGTGCTGGTGTTTAACGCTGACCCATCGCTTTCAGTTGTGAAAGAAGAAAAGTTCGGCCCGATCTTACCGCTTGTTGCATTTGACACCGAAGATGAGGCGATCGCGATGGCCAATGATGACCCGTTTGGTTTGGCATCGTCAGTTTGAACACAAGACACGACCCGCGCGGTTGCGTTGTCGCGCCGCATTGAGGCTGGACACAGTTTTGTGAATGCGCACGGCCTGTCTGCGATGAATAATAACGGCCCGTTTGGTGGATTTAAGAAATCTGGAATTGGGCGAAATTTCGGCTACGAAGGTGTGACCCAATTTCAGGGTCATCACTCTATTTCTGGCGGGCCGGGGACGTTGGTTTAATATGCTTTAGCCAACAAAAAAGGCCTTGGAGATAATCCGAGGCCTTTCTGTTTTCAATTGCCTGCCCTTTAATTCACCAGGGTCGCTTCTGTCACGGCGTCGACGTCGGCGCGGGTTACGCCGTCGGCCAGTTCCACCAGCTTTAAGCCGCCCTCGACCACGTCGAACACGCCGAGGTTGGTGATGATG
>JASJIO010000191.1:0-6325 GCA_037625035.1 Amylibacter sp. | reverse complement strand
ACGGGTGCGGATGTGATGGCCAAAGACATGCTCTTTGCCACGCTTGATCCCACGATGCGTGAAATCGAACTGCCGCTGGGGCAGAAAATCATCCTGTCCGACACTGTTGGTTTCATCTCCGAACTTCCGACCCAATTGGTTGCCGCCTTCCGCGCAACCTTGGAAGAAGTCCTTGATGCCGATCTGATCTTGCATGTTCGCGATATTGCGCACCTCGAATCCCAAGCCCAATCTGATGATGTCACCGACATTCTGAACGACCTTGGCATCACACAAGAAGCCAAAGAAGGCATGATCGAGGTTTGGAACAAATCTGATCTTCTGGATCAAGCGGCGTTGGAAACTGCGCAAAACACATCCGATCGCAACAAAAACATCCAGACAATTTCCGCCATCACAGGGCAGGGGATTGAAACGCTGTTGCGCGATGTCGAAGCTGCGATTGAACCACCGACGAAAACGGAAACCATTCGTTTGGCCTATACCGAAGGTGCGCGGCGGGCTTGGCTGTTTCAACAAAACGTCATCAACACCGAGGATTATTGGGATCAGGGGTATGAATTAACCGTGACTTGGACCACGAAACAGGCGGCGCAATTCGAAAAATACGGCGCTTAGCGGCCTACTTCGCGTCTCACTTTTGCGACAAATCTTTAGGTGGCAAGGCGGCGTGCTCTTTCCACACCACGCAATCCTGCTACATTTGGATCAAACCTAGGATTGCTCAATGACTGATCTCCCGACTTCAATCGACGCCACGCAAGAAATGTTGTCCGATGAAAACTACATCTGCGACCGCTCGCTTGCGACGTTGATCTACCTCTCGCTCACCCTCAAACGCCCGATCTTCCTAGAAGGCGAAGCAGGCGTTGGCAAAACCGAACTGGCCAAAACACTCGCCACCGCACTCGGTCGTGATCTGATCCGCTTGCAGTGCTACGAAGGGCTCGATGCCAGCACAGCCGTTTATGAATGGAACTTTGCCGCCCAAATGATCGCAATGCGGGCCGCTGGCGACGGCACCATGAAAGAGGACGCGCTTTTCAGCGAAAAATACCTGATCAAACGCCCACTTTTGCAAGCGATGGAAGCCAATCCCAAAGGCCCACCAATCCTGTTGATCGACGAAATTGATCGCACCGATGAACCTTTCGAGGCGTTCTTGCTAGAAGCACTTTCAGATTACCAAGTCACCATTCCCGAACTTGGAACCATCAAAGCTCCCGAACCACCGATCGTCATCCTAACATCCAATCGCACCCGCGAAGTCCACGACGCATTGAAACGCCGCTGCCTTTATCACTGGGTCGATTATCCGGGGTTTGAACGTGAAGTCGAAATCCTGCGCGCCCGCGCCCCCGAAGCCACAGAAACTCTGTCCCGAGAAGTCGTCGGGTTCATCCAGCACCTGCGCGACGAAGACCTGTTCAAAAACCCAGGCGTCGCCGAAACAATCGACTGGGCCAAATGCCTTGTCGCACTTGATGCGGTGGCACTATCGCCCGAAGTCATCGCAGATACCCTCGGTGCGGTTCTGAAATACCAAGACGACATCGCAAAAATCGCTGGCTCCGAAGCAACCCGCATCCTAGATCACGCTCGCGCAAATATTGCAAACTCTGGGCTATAACCAATGACCCTGCCGCATCTACGTATCTCGCAAGCCTACAGAGGCGTCTTTGCCTATTACGACGGTCGCATTGCTGGATATCGGTTCGATCCACGCCCCAATTGGGTGGATGAAGGCGGCCTAAGCCTTGGCATTGCCAGCTTCACTTTCGTTGAGGGCGCTGAGGCCATCGTTTACGACACAGGCACAACACCCGCCCACGGCACAGCCATCGCGGAACACTTAAAAGGGCGAGGCGTTGAACGCATCCGCATCATTTATTCTCATTGGCACAAAGACCACATCGCGGGCACGGCGCAAATTCTTGCATCTTTTCCAAACAGCCCAATCATCGCCAATATTCGCACCGCCAATCACCTGACAACACAAAAATCAGACCTCGAAAGCACGCTCCGCTGGCCGCCGATCACCCCTTTGGTGCTACCAACTGAAACATTCGACGGAACCCTGAAACTCACGCTTGGTGCGCGTAAAATCGAACTTCACTGTTTCAATATCTACTCGGACGATGCCTCTGCCATGTTCCTCCCATCTGAACGGATCTTGCTTGCAGGTGACACGGTTGAAGACCCGATCACTTACGTCAACGAACCGCAAGATTTCGCCAAACACATCGCGGATTTGAAACGCCTTAACTTCCTCAACCCCATAAAAATACTGCCGTGCCACGGTGCGGAACCCGTGATCGCATTGGGCGGGTATGAGGCCAGCCTAATCGACGCCACGCTAACCTATACCAACTGGCTCCAAAGCCTTGCGAACACGCCCGAAAATGCTGATCAATCCATCGAAAACGCCCTCATCGATCACTTCACTGAAAACCACATAACTTGGTTCGAACCCTACGTCGAGGTTCACGCATCCAAAGTGCAATCCGCCCTTGCGTTGCCTGATGACTAGCCCCGTCAAAGACCTGCCTGTAAACGGCAAACTGGTCGCAAATATCGTCTATTTCGTGCGCACGTTACGACGTGCCGGCGTCCCTGTTGGCAGCGCACAAACCTTGCAAGCCATTCGCGCGGTCCAAGTCGCAGGCTTCACCGCAAGGCGCGATTTCTTCTTCACGTTACGCGCGACACTGATCAACCGCGCTGAACACCTTGATGTGTTTGAACGCATTTTTTCGATGTTCTGGCGCGACCCAGAATTCCTCGAGCTGATGGTGCAAACCATGCTGCCGATGATCCAAACGCAAAGTGAAAAAAAGGAAAAGAAAACCGCCGAACAGCGCGCAGCCGAAGCAATGATGGACGGCGCACCATCCCCCGCGCAACCCGATGTCGAAGACGCGCGCGAAGAAGTCGAAGTAGACGCAGAGTTTTCGTTCTCAGCCGATGAAAAACTCGGCTCGATGGATTTTGAACAAATGTCCAACGCCGAAATGGCGCAAGCCAAACACGCCATTGCAAACATGACCCTGCCGATCAAACCCATCCAAAGTCGCCGTTTCAGATCCAGCCCCATAGGCAATCGGATTGATGCGCGCGCAATTCTACGCGCCGCCATGCGCACGGGCGGCGAGGTGATCGACCTGCCAAAACGCAAACCCAAAACCCGCAATCCAGACCTTGTGGCGCTGTGCGATATTTCGGGATCCATGTCGACATATTCGCGCCTGTTCATGCACTTCTTGCACTCAGTATCCGTCACCAAAGGCCAAGGCTGGGCGCGGGTTCACGCTTTCACATTTGGCACACGCCTGACCAACATAACCCGCAGCCTATCGGAGCGCGACCCCGATGCCGCGCTCAAGGCCGTGGGCGTTCAATCCCAAGACTGGGACGGGGGCACTCGCATCGGCACATCGCTCGAACAGTTCAACAAGCACTGGTCGCGCCGTGTACTATCGCGTGGCGCAGTTGTTTTGCTGGTAACAGACGGGCTCGAGCGCCAAGACCCAGACGCATTGGCGCGTGAAATCAAACGCTTGCGCCTATCTGCACGCCAAGTGATTTGGCTTAACCCGCTAATGCGCTGGGACGGTTTCACGCCCCAAGCCGCAGGCATCCGTGCGATACTCCCCCATGTCGACAGCTTTCATTCCTGTCACAGCCTCAATTCCTTTCGTGACCTGACAACTGCACTTTCCTCTGGTGATACGGGCGAAAAACAACGACTAATGGCGCTGCTATGACAGATTTAAACCTAGATAATATGCCCGCAGTGGCGCTCGATTACATTGCGCAAGGCCACCAAGCCGCCATTGCAACCGTCATCGAAACATGGGGCAGCGCACCGCGCCCTGTTGGCGCACAGCTTGCAATCCGCGACGATGGTAAATTCCAAGGCTCCGTTTCTGGTGGCTGCGTCGAGGGCGCAGTTGTAGCCGAAGCAATCGAGGTTTTACAAACAGGCAAATGCCGCATTCTTGAATACGGCGTGTCTGACGAAGAAGTTTTCGCCGTCGGCCTCGCCTGTGGCGGCGAAATCAAAATCCTCGTTGAGCCCGTTGGCATCGGGCAGGGATCAAGCGTTGAAATGCTGCAATCCCTAAACGATGCACGATCTGACCGCACCCCGATTGGTACGCAAACCAACCTAACTACGTGGGACCGTAAGTTGATCACTGCTGATGAGGCCCGACAGCGTTTCGCCAAAGACAAATCTGGCGTCGATGATGGCATTTTCACCGCCGTTCAAAACCCACCATTGTCCCTTATCGTCGTTGGTGCAGTTCATATTGCCCAAGCATTACTTCCGATGGCCCGCATCGCTGGCTATGATCCATACCTCATTGATCCACGCGATAGTTTCGGCTCTCAGGCGCGTTTTCCAGATCAGGTAATCCTAAACGAATGGCCCGATGCTGCGGTTGAAACCCTCGGTCTTAATGCCCGCACGGCCCTTGTTACATTGTCCCACGATCCAAAACTCGATTCACCCGCGTTGGCGGCCGCGCTTAACTCAGATGCCTTTTACATCGGCGCGCTTGGGTCCAAACGCACGCACGCGAAACGCCGCGCACAGCTTACGGAAATGGGGTTCACGGACACCCAGATTGATCGCATCCACGGCCCAGTAGGTGCAGATATCAGCGCAGTGACCCCATCAGAAATTGCAATTTCCATCATGGCGCAAATCACCCAAATCCTGCGCACACCATGAAATTTGGCCCCGTTCCAACGGCGCACGCCATCGGCCATACTTTGGCACATTCCCTATCTCAAGATGGGTTTCGCCTCTCTAAAGGGCACCAATTGACCAGCGCCGATGCGTTAAAGTTAACAACGCTCGGAATCACAAAAGTCACGGTCGCGCAGCTTGATCAAAACGACATTGACGAAAACACTGCAGCGGCCCAACTCGCCGCATCTTTAACAGGCGAAAACATCCGCATCACAGACCCATTTTCAGGTCGTGTGAACCTTATCGCAAAGGCAGGTGGCATCCTGCGGATAAAATCTGCGAACATTGCAGCCTTCAACGAAATCCACGAAGCAATCACCATCGCGACACTGCCAGATTACGCCCGCGTTCACGCAGGCACCTTGCTCGCGACAATCAAAATTATCCCCTACGCAGCGGCGCAAAACAGCGTAGTGCAAGCGGTGAAAACAGTGCAATCAGGTACGCTCACACTCCACCCAATGCGCCTAAAAACGGCACGTCTGATCCTCACAGAAACACCCAACTTCAAGAACTCGCTACTTGAAAAGGGCGAAGCCGCCGTTCACGCCCGCACCACAGCACTTGGCCTTAATCTGCGATCCGTTCATACAGTCGCACATACCCAAGCCGCCGTCGCAGATGCCCTGCAAAACGGCGCAGCGGACATTACCCTAATCCTTGGCGCATCCGCCACATCAGATCGCCAAGACGTCGCGCCAGCAGCCCTGGTTTCGGCTGGCGGCACGCTCACCCGCTTTGGCATGCCCGTTGATCCTGGCAACCTTTTGTTCTTTGGGGATTTGAACGGCAATCCCGTTGTCGGCCTGCCTGGATGCGCCCGCGCCCCTGCGCTAAATGGCACGGATTGGGTGCTGGAACGGCTCTGCGCCAAACTCCCAGTAACCTCAAAAGATATCGCCGCGATGGGCGTCGGAGGCCTGTTAAAAGAGGTCCCAGCCCGCCCACAACCGCGCCGCAGTCAACCGATCCAATCGGGTAAACCCCATATTTTGCTGCTTGCCGCAGGGAAATCCAGCCGCATGCGTGGTGAAAACAAACTGCTGCGCCAGATCGATGGCACGCCGCTGGTGGTGCGCACGGCCCAACGGCTTTCGCAATCAAACGCTGGCGGCATGACGATTGTGATTAACCCAGAAACTGTCGGTCTGGCAGACGCTGTGCGAGGGCAGGGCGATCAGATAATCCAAGCCAAAGATGCCAACACTGGCCTTGCAGCGAGCCTTCGTGCTGGTATCAACGCGCTTCCAAAAACCTCGACAGCAGTCATCATCGCACTTGCCGACATGCCCGATGTAACGCTCCAAGACATCGACGCGCTTATCGCGGCCTACGATCCAGCAAACGGCGCACTCATCGTTGCGCCAACCGCCCCGGGGGGCAAACGTGGCAATCCCGTCCTGTTTGATCGGCGCTATTTTGAACCCCTCGCGTCGTTAACGGGTGATACTGGGGCAAAAGCCTTGATCGAAGCCGAAATCAGCACAGTTTGCCTTGTGCCACGGGGCGCAGGCGTTCTTGTCGATCTTGATACGCCAGAAGCATGGGACGCGTGGGAAAACGCCAACA
>JASJIO010000190.1:0-3719 GCA_037625035.1 Amylibacter sp. | reverse complement strand
GGCGGTTGGTGAAGATGTGGTGAGGGAAACATTGGCCCGAAGCAGTTCCACCAAAATCGAACTGTTTCATGGCTCACATCGATACCCCGTTCATGCAGTCAATCCTCCACATTACGAAGAGAAAGCGTGAAACGAACATACAACATTACTGCAAATCGGATGACTGCAGGGCTGGTTTTAAAGTAGCGAGATGGAGAGTGTTTTATCATTAGAAGGCGCTATAAATTAGCCCTGCGCGCTTCAAGCAAGTTTAATCTGACGGAGTCCAATAAAGAAAAGACGCAAAGTGACGACGCACATCAATCGGTTCTCTCTAAGTCCAATGCCTCAGGTAAATCAAGCGTCTTTAGGCCGTCCAACGTGACGCGGTAATGTTTTTCAAGAAGCTGACAAGAGTTGACAGTTTCTCTTTCCAGCACTGCATCTAAAATCTCTTTATGTTCAGCCGCTGCGCCTTCGCGTCTTTGTTTGCTTGGATTTCTGTTCATCGACAGGTTCCGATAACGTACGGCTTCATCCATCAAATTCGAACAAAAACCAAGCAACCAAGATGACTCGCACCGCTCAATAAGTGTCATATGAAAGGCTTTGTGGTTATCTTCCCATTGCACTGACAGATCTTTGCATCCATCTTTTGGTAAGCGTCGTTGCGTGCGCGCTAATCGATGGTAGCCAACAACCAGTCGTTCCTCCCAATCATCGTCACCATTTTTTATTGACTCACTTAATGCCAATGTCTCGAGCCAGATGCGTGTTTTAACAAGTTCCTCAAGCCTAGAAATGGAAATTGGTGAAACGCAAAATCCTCGGTTGCTTCTTCGAGCTACGAGCCCTGCAGCGGATAACCGATTCAAAGCTTCTCTAATTGGAACCGCACCAATAGCGTAACGTTCAGAAACGGCGTCAATCTGAAGGCGCTCATTTGGCAACAATTTCCCACTCAAAATATCTGTGCGGATATTGTCATAAGCATCTTCAGACAAATTCTTGTTCATATTGTTCTCATTTTACGCGGCGCCTAGTGGTCGATCAGACTTATTCCAAAATACAAATCTGCGCTGCGTCCAGACAACTGCAAAGTAAAGTAATAACCCAAGAATGCTTAGGTAAAGAATAAGGGCGAATACCCTTGGTGTATCAAGCATACTCGCCGACTGCCTTATCAGAGCGCCAAAGCCTTTGCCACCGCCTAAGAATTCTCCAGTGATGGCTCCAGCCATCACACCAACAGACCCTATTTTGAGCCCAGTAAAAATATATGGCAGCCCTGTCGGCAGTTTCAATCGAAGTAACGTTTGCATCCGAGATGCGCCGATTGATTTGAACAGCATCCGTTCGTTTTCTGAGGCAGCGTGAAGTCCTGCGGCAGTCGCAACTACTATGGGAAAAGTTGCTATAAAGGCTGCTAGCGCTACTTTCGAGCTGATATCAAATCCAAGCCAGGCAATAAAGAGCGGTGCGAATGCGACTTTTGGCATGGAGTCAATGGCGACAAGGTAAGGCATAACGGCACGTTCTCCAAACTTGGTCTCACCCACCAAAACACCGAGACAAAAACCTATGGTTATGGCGATGAAAAACCCGTAGAGAACTGTAAGTGTCGTGGTCCGGAGTGCATTCAGCATGTAACCACCAGAGACTAAGTTTTTCCCCACAAATATAATATCTGACAAAGTTTCTGCAGGTGTAGGCAGGATGATGGCTGAGACCAATCCCATGCGCGTAACTATGTCCCAGATGCCGACAACCAATACAAAAAGAAAGGCCATCGCAATCCCGCGCGGAATTCGGTCAATTAGCGCTTCTTGTTCAACCCAGACGGTATTTTCGCCCTCATCGTGCCCTGGGGCTTGGTTCAAGTCAGTCATTCAGCCGCCTCTTTTCCAAGTAGGTCCCGAATATGACTCACAATCTCACCAAAATGGGGTGTGTTGATCATTTCGAGTGTGCGTGGTCTGGGAAGATCAATTTTAATATCTTCGATGATTTGGCCAGGTCGTGCTTTCATAACGAGGATGCGGTCTGACAAAATTACGGCTTCGGCCAGCGAGTGAGTGACCAAAAACGAAGTTGCACCACGTTCCATACAGATCCGTTGAAGTTCCATGTTCATGAAATCGCGCGTTAGCTCATCTAGAGCGGAAAATGGTTCATCCAAAAGCAACATCGATGGATCACAAACCAGCATTCGGCAAATGGAAGCGCGTTGCGCCATTCCACCCGACAGTTCACCAGGGTAGGCATTTGCGAAATCACCAAGACCTACCAACTTCAACAGTTCCATGGCCCGGTCACGGGCCGCTTGAGCCGCAATCCGCCCTTCTCTAATTTCGATTGGCAGGACGATGTTTTCAATGGTGGTTTTCCATGGAAGGAGGGTCGCCTGTTGAAACATCATTCCAATATCTGGCCTAGGGCCAACAACGGCCCGGCCGTCAAGGACTACACTTCCAGCTGTTGGCGGAATAAGCCCCGCCATAATTTTTAACAAGGTTGATTTGCCGCAGCCTGATGATCCGATAACCGATACAAACTCACCAGTTTGGATCGATAGGTTAACATCTTCCAAAGCTACGATATTATTTCGAACGTACGTTTTTGACAAACGCGTGACCTTATAGACCGGCCGCGCACCCGACGCGGCTGGTCCAGATTTCAGGTGTAATGGATCAGTCATTTAGATTTCATGCATTCCAGCCCGACACAAAATCATTTGTGTAGACGGAGGCAAGATCTGCCACTGGTTCAGATAGACCTCCAGAGGCAACTGCCGAATCGTGGATGGCCTGCCAATGTTCTGGGGGTTGATACCCAAAGCCATTACCCATTAGGCTATCAGTCGGGGTCATCCGACCCAGAACCCCATCAAACAGCGACGCCGCATAATCTTGTTCGCCTTCCTGCGGATTGCCAGCAGCACAATGCGCAAGACAGGTTTCTTTGTTTGCTGGAACAGACGCAAACCGCATACCACGAACCAGCGCACGACCAAATTTTGGTGCTAAATCTGGCATTGATTTCATTTGACTTTCTAACATGGCAATGCCGTTGCCAAAGAACCCTAAATAGGCTTCAGGGGTGATTTCTTTAAGTTCGATTCCGCGAGACGCTAAAATCGCTGCATCAGAAACGGCTCCAGCATAGGAGCTAACTTCGTCGCGAAGAAAAGCCACTGCGGCGGTGCCACCGTCACCCACTGGTAAATATGTGAAGTCAGTTCCTGCCTTCATGCCGAGATCTGACATAATGGCTGTCGTAAAGGACACCTCAGCACCGTCCGCGGTACCAACACCCACTACAGTACCGGCAAGGTCTGACGGTTGCGAGTAGCCACTGTCAGCTTTGACAAGTAGCCCAAACACCGATTTGGGGTATAAATTGTATAGGAATTTCACATCCACCCCTCGGGCGTGGGCGCCGAGCGTTGGTCCTGGCCCTGGCGCCCCAATATGCGCTTGACCTGCTGCCATAGCCTGCAGCACTGCAGACGATCCGTCCACGGCTTCAAAGGATGGTGAGATTCCGTCCTCATCAAAATAACCTTCACCAACGGCAACCCAATAAGGCAACCAAGTCAGTGCTGAAGGGTTGGGGACTGCAAAGGTGATGGCTGTTTGAGCGCGGATGATTGATGGTGCGAACATTGCTGTCGCCGCAACACTACCCATCGTCAATGCTCCGAAGTCTCTGCGCGAAAACTGTTTACGATTAGTCATTTG
>JASJIO010000189.1:0-22033 GCA_037625035.1 Amylibacter sp. | reverse complement strand
CTGCAGATTCAACAGCATCGCCCGTGGGCTTCCAGGCATTTCACGCTCGCTTTTGTCCAATCGACTGACCCAACTTGAACTGGCGTACTGACACACCAATCATTTGGCGTGTACCGTCTAACAGACGCGGGTGTCGCGCTTGGGTCCATCGTGCGCGGCCTTGCACAATGGGACGAACTTTGGTTGATCGCCGAGGCTGAATTGGTTGGGGCGAAAATAGACTTTGTGATGTGGGACGTTCGACAACATGCCAAGCGTGTAGACGAGATGTCAGGCCGCACCGTCATCTGTTTTGAATTTGCTGGCGTTCCTGTTGAGAAATCCAAACATTGGCTGGTTTTTGACGATCAGGGAATAGACTTGTGTTACATTGACCCCGGCTTTGAGATCGACCTTTGCGTTGAATCTGAATTTGTGAATTTCGCCAGCGTTTGGAATGGTTACACCACCCTTACACAAGCAATTTCAGACGATTTGATCACTTTACACGGCGACCGTAACCTTACCGTAAGCGTGGACAAATGGCTTTCCATTACCAAACACCAGCCCAGTTGATTTTGCTTATCGTGTTTAAAATCACGAGCCTTTGCGCGGTCTCAATTCAACTAACTTTTGGACCAAACATCTACCTCCTCAACCTCAAACCCAGCCGCCGCACATCAGCCGCTGAATGAATATGTTTCGCAGATGTCATGACCAATCCCGCACCACAGCTTTCAAAGAGTTGCCTACTATAGACAGCCACCCTCACCAGACCCAAAGACGGATTGCAAGGTTAATGGAATGCGAAAGAGGGTTTTAGAAGGCACGCAAGATATCAAGCAAATCAGCGTGCGATGACAACCTATTTTTTAAATTACTTAGCGGGTGGCGTTCACAACCACCTCTTGAAACCATTGCAATTTCTTTGACAAATTGCGATTTAGGTTTAAATATTCGAATGGTCTCATTTTATTGATTGATACAGGTAATTTATGAGTGAATTAGAAAATGAAAGCCAAAAAGGCGAAGAAGAAAGCACTTCAGTTACCGATCTTGTAGCCGCGACTTATCAGGAATACCTGCTCCAGTCCAAAAAAAAATGCTTGGAAGGCCTTTGGCCGTCTCTGTACAGCGGTAGTTGATTTCCCCGTTGCATCTCTAGAAGGGCGTACTGCAGAAAGAAGGGCTGAGAGCGCTGCACGTGTCAAGTTGATTGAAACCTCTTCAAATCAGATAGCTGATCAAATGATGGTTTAACCTGAATACGCGAAAATTGCAGTTAAGAAGTACGGGGACAAAATTGTTCGCTAGCAAGTCAACTTAGAAGAAGTCACCCGTATTGCGGCTGAAGATTTGAACGAAAATATACCTACAGAAGAACAAAAAGAAGAAATCAGTGACTATTGGTTAAACGCCTTTGAAGACTTAGCAAACAAGTTTAGATCGGAAGAAATGCGATTTTTGTTTGGTAAGATTCTTGCGGGTGAAATTAGAAAACCATCTTCCTTTTCGATCAGGACCCTGCGAATAATTTCACAATTAGATAACGAAACCGCAAAGTTATTTTCTAGACTTTGTTCAATGAGTCTTGTGGTCGCGAATCCCCAAAACGGTCAAATCTATGATGCAAGAGTTGTTTCACAGGGAAATGCTGGTTCAAATTCACTTAAAAATTATGGCCTGAACTTTAACAACTTAAATCTTCTGCAAGAATACGGCCTTATAATTTCAGACTATCATTCTCATATAAGTTACAATATTTGCGAAACAACAAATGATGTTACTGTTCCGCTTGATTTCCAAGGAGGAAAATATGTTTTTGTTCCAAATGAAGAAAAGCTTAAAAAGCTCGACACTGAATTTAAATTAAATGGAGTTTGTTTTAGTGCAGCAGGTATCGAACTTATAAAAATAGTCGAAATTGAACAAACTCTCGATTACCATAAGGCTCTCTCTGACTTCTTGTTTAACAAGGGGTATGAATTCACCAAATTAGACTAATAAGAGGAATACTGGACCTTACCCTCTACCGCCCCAATTCCTTCATCGCAGCTTCAATTCCCTTCAGCGTCATCCCAAACATCCGCTGCTTGAAAATCTCTTGCATCAACACCGTTGAATGGGTGTACTGCCAATATTGTTCCTTCACAGGATTGATCCAGACCGAACCCGGCCATTGCTCTTGCGCACGTTCCAGCCAAACTTGGCCCGGCTCGTCGTTCCAATGCTCGTTGGCCCCACCTTTGTAGACAATTTCATAGGGCGACATCGACGCGTCACCAACAAAAATACATTTGTAATCAGAGCCATAGGTCCGCAACACTTCATGCGTTGAAATCTGCTCCGTCCAGCGCCGTTTGTTGTCTTTCCACACGCCTTCATACAGGCAGTTATGGAAGTAAAAGTATTCCATGTGCTTGAACTCTGTCTTGGCCGCTGAAAACAGCTCCTCAATCATCTTGATATAAGGGTCCATCGACCCGCCAATATCCAAAAATAATAAAACCTTAACCGCATTGCGCCGTTCAGGCCGTGTCACCACATCCAGATAGCCGTTTTCGGCCGTCTGGCGAATGGTTCCTTTCAAATCCAGTTCGTCATCCGCACCCGAACGCGCCCATTTGCGCAGCCGTTTCAGTGCGACCTTGATGTTGCGCGTGCCCAACTCAACACTGTCATCGAGGTTCTTGAAATCCCGCTTGTCCCAAACCTTGATCGCCTTCTGGTGGCGGCTCTCGTTCTGTCCAATGCGCACGCCTTCAGGATTGTACCCATAGGCCCCAAACGGCGACGTCCCAGCCGTACCAATCCACTTGTTGCCGCCCTGATGCCGCTTTTCTTGTTCCTTGAGCCGTTCTTTCAGCGTTTCCATCAACTTATCGAACCCGCCGAGGCTCTTGATCTCTTCCATTTCCTCAGCCGTCAGATGCTTTTCCGCAAGCTTTGTTAACCAATCGTCAGGCACATCCACCGCGTTCAAAATGTCGTCCACGTTCAGGTTTTCCATGCCCTTGAACACATCTGCAAACACCAGATCGAACTTATCAAGATTGCGCTCGTCCTTAACCATCGTGGCCCGCGCAAGAAAATAAAACCCCTCCACATCGTATAAAACCAGCCCCGTTTTCATCGCTTCCAGAAACGATAAATACTCCCGCAAACTCACTGGTATTTTCGCAGCCCTCAGGGCCTCAAAGAAGCGTAGAAACATCTCAGACCCAACCTTGCCAATCGGCAATCACTGTGGCGACCAGCGCAAACAGAAACAGCGCCAAACCGTGGATAAACGCGTATTGCAACTGATCGAGGCCATTGCCCTCCATCTTGCGCGCACGCCACCAGCCGATCACGAATCCGATAAAAAATGCAGGAACTGCAAACATGGTTTAACCCTCTGAGTTTGGAAGTTGCGGGCTCAAACCCGCGATAATCTTCAGTCGTTGATTGAGCTCTTTGGATTCATACACGCCGTATTGCCCCCAACCGATCGCCTCTTGGCGCAGCTCGCCCGCTTGCGCAATGTGACCCCCGTGTTCGTAAATCGCGGCTTTCATCGCCAGCAAGCTAAACAACAACCGCCCATTTTGCGCGTTTTTCGCTGCCACCAAAGATGGTACGATATATTGCAACGCTTGGCCCAAATCACCCGCCGAAATAGACAGTGACGCCATCTGCAATGCGGCCTGTGCGGTGTGAATGTCATAGGGTCCAAATGCTTGCACGAAATTGGCATAGGCCCGCGCATAGTCCCCTGCCGCAGTGCGTGGATCGCGCGATGAATTTACCCGCGCACGCGCATAATAACTGTACCCCAATCGGTGATCCGAAATGCCAACTTGCTGCGCAATTTTCACCGCTTTGCTGGCCGCTGCCACACGCGCATCTGCATTCCCACGCGATCCAAGCGCGGCCTCAATGGCCTTGCTCCATGCATCTGGCGTTTCTTGCAAACGGCGCGCTGCCAACCCAACACCGCGTGGATTTAATCGCCGCAACAGGGCGGGCAAAACGGTGGTAACCTCATGTTTGCCCATGCCAGAATGCAGTTCTGGCGCATAAAATATCCGCAACAACAGCATGTCATAGGATGTTAAAACGATATGAAAATTGTCGTCGTTATAAACGCTATCTGGCACACGGTATAAATCATTCAACGGCCCCAGCGCCTGCGCCAATTCCTCGTGCAAACAATCGCGTGCATCTTGGGGGGACACATCCACAGGCATGAAAATCGCCGCCCGTGTGCGCTCCGTTAACGATGTCCAATCCGAACGCCGATTAAACCTATTTTTGCGAAATTCCACCCAACTGCGCATACGCGGCACAACAATACAGGCCGCATTGGGCGCGGCGCGGTACAACTGCCGCTTTGGGATCAGCTCAATCACAATGTTTGCAGAACTGGGCGACGAAACACGGCTGATCGGCACGTTTCCTTCATTTTGTAGGCGCGACAACAACCGATCCAGATCACGGCTGACAACTTTGTTGGGCGCATTAACCAACGCCACACTGATTGACCCTTCAAAGCGCGAAATCCGCG
Organism: Amylibacter sp.; assembly: GCA_037625035.1. GTDB lineage: Bacteria > Pseudomonadota > Alphaproteobacteria > Rhodobacterales > Rhodobacteraceae > Amylibacter. The sequence goes on along the minus strand of JASJIO010000189.1, from coordinate 17,508 downwards.
ACAAGGTTTGCCCACTTTCCAGCGCGAAAGCGTAATCAATAAACTCTTCAAAAATATCGGTGTTGGACCGCGCAACCCCGTGTGGCGCAGCCGCAGCTGGAAACAGGCTCATCGCAGGGAAACCCACATTGGGATCAGATCGTTTTGACACCGTCGTCGATGGCCCGGTAGAAGAGCTCGAGCACGCTGCCAAGACCAAAGCGGCCAATCCAAAACCAAAACCACGTAACATTTTCATACTTGATACTTTACAAAAGGGCTCAGCGTCGCAACGCCGTCATATAATTTTCGCGCAACAGCATTGTCACCGGCAGTAAACCACCAAACCTGCTCGCAGCCGTGTTCTTTGGCGTGATCAACCACAGCGTCAATCATCGCCTTCCCGGCACCCGTGCCACGCACATTTGGGCGCACATACAAATCGTTCAAATAAATGCGATTTTCTGGACCCCAAAAATACCGATGATACAGAAAGTTCACGATCCCAACGACACCATCGTCAGGCGTTTCAGCTACCATCGCAAACATCTGCTCATCTCGGTCATGAATACGCCGCCATGTTTCGCCGTAGACATCCTCGCTGCGTGACGTTTCATAAAACGCTAGATAATCACGCCACAATTCACGCCAAACAGCCTCATCCGCAGGCGTCACATATCGAACCGTTGTGCTCAACGTTGCCCCCGCGCCATAAAGGCGAGGCGTTCAAACAAATGCACGTCCTGTTCGTTCTTTAACAACGCACCGTGTAATTTGGGCAGGGCATCTTTGCCATCGCGTTTCATATCGACAGGGTCTAAATCTTCCACCAACAACAACTTAAGCCAATCCAAAACCTCAGACGTACTCGGTTTTTTCTTCAAACCAGGTGTTTCGCGAATTTCGTAGAACTGCGTCAATGCCTCGGCCACCAACTCGGGCTTGATCCCGGGGAAATGCACATCAACGATTTGTTTCAAAACGTCCGCTTCTGGGAAACGGATATAGTGAAAGAAACACCGCCGCAGAAACGCGTCTGGCAGCTCTTTTTCGTTGTTCGATGTGATGATCACAATCGGGCGCACCTTGGCTTTGACAGTTTCGCCCGTCTCGTAGACGTGAAACTCCATCTTATCCAATTCTTGCAGCAAATCGTTGGGGAACTCGATATCCGCTTTGTCGATCTCGTCGATCAACAGAACAATCCGCTCATCCGCATCAAATGCCTGCCAAAGTTTTCCCTTTTTGATGTAGTTCTTCACATCGTGCACACGCTCTTCGCCCAATTGGCTGTCGCGGAGACGCGAAACCGCATCATATTCGTATAAACCTTGCTGGGCTTTGGTCGTAGATTTAATATTCCACTCCAAAATAGGCAGGTTTAGAGCCTTGGCCACTTGCAACGCCAATTCCGTTTTACCCGTGCCCGGCTCGCCTTTTACCAACAAAGGGCGCTCCAATGCGATCGCCGCGTTCACTGCCACTGTCAAGTCGTCAGTGGAAACATACTGTTTAGTACCTTCAAACTTCATTTTTTCGCATATCCCTGCTAAGTTAGTCGCAATCTACTGGTCGCGTCACTCTGCTGCAAGCCGTGTATCAACTGGGGGTGACATTACCCTACGACTCGGCTAAATGAAGCACAAATCGAAGCGAATTGTTTTGAAAGAGATGCGGAATTCCGATGCAAACATAACCATTGAACGAGGTGGTATTATTTGCAAAGCATCGGGATACGCTCACAAAGCAAGACGCTTATTTTTGGGTGAAGTGCGTGATGTCTCAAACTGCGAATAAATCTAAGGAGAATGTGGTGAAAGCCGAAGTTATTCTTGATGCCGATTATCGTCCGGCCGATGACGAACCGTTTATGAATGAACGTCAGACAGAGTATTTCCGTCGTAAGTTAAACGACTGGAAAACTGATTTGATGTCTGACAGCAAAGACACGATCGAGGGCATGCAGGAAGGCGCGCGCGCTATTCCTGACGTGGCTGATCGTGCCTCCGAGGAAACAGATCGTTCGCTTGAATTGCGCACACGGGATCGTGCACGTAAATTGGTCGCCAAAATCGAAAGCGCATTGCGTCGCATCGACGATGGATCTTACGGCTATTGCGATTCAACGGGCGAACCCATTTCCCTGAAACGTCTGGATGCGCGTCCAGTCGCAACCTTGTCTCTTGAGGCACAAGAGCGTCATGAGCGTAAAGAACGCGTGCACCGTACTGATTAATCTCATTTTGTATGCTTAACCTGTAAGTGTTAAAAATTACAAAGCCGACGCCCCCCCAGCGCCGGTTTTTTCGTTTGAACGCCGCATATCGATTTTCCTGGGTGAAAAAACGGCGGCCAGATGACCCCAAATTTAAGCCAAGAGGGCAGGGGTGTTGCGTCAAAGGATAACGTAACCGCGATCCCAAAAGTGCTATACACATGCCATACGCTTTGCATACCATTTGCATACGCTTTGCGGACATTTTGGGGGGCCTCAAAAACGGCGATTTTGGCAAGTCTTACCTCGGCGAACGCAAGTGTTTGCGGTGTTTTCGATACTAAACGAAAAGTAACTCGAAATAATGGAATAATTTTATCGTTGAGCGTGATGCCTAGGTCACGCTGCTTGTTTGCCCACTTGTAGATGTTAGACAGTGCCGCAGGTAGCAACCCAATAGAACTCTTGGTCAGCGCCTCACCAAGCTCCTCAAAAAAGTCGTAGGCGTCATACTGCGAAACATCTTTAAGGGGGATACTGCCTAAGGGGTGACTAAGCCACTTATTCAACTGTGTCCTATCAGCCTTACGTGACTTTTCTGGGCGTAACGCAATGTAGGTATTCATTACACCTTCTAAGGTAGGGTCTGAGGCTTCCTGTGTGGCTACCTCAGTGGCGTCTATCTTTGTTGGTGCATACTTCTTAAGCTGCTCTAGGAAGCCTGAAACGAAGCCCTGATCTTGCTCAGACTTGTCTTAGAGTCCCATCACAAACTCAGGTGTGGCTTCAAATGGCTTGGCACTATTAAGGACCTTGGCTCTAGTATCTTCATCTAGCAGGGTAAGTAGATCAGCAGGGGTAGGATGACCCATTAGCGTTAGCACAGTTACTAAACTCGAATGATTATCAACTTCATATTCTTCTTTGATGTGTTTAAGCTGATCAGGTTTCTTTCCACCAGCCATCTTAGCCAAGAAAGATTTACCGTCCTCTAGTGTAACAACAACATTGCCCTTGTCATACCAGTCTATAGTTCTGACGCCTGCATCCTCAAGCAATGGCCTTACAGCTTCAAAGAACTTGTCTGTCTTCTTTAATTCCCTGTCGAACTCATCATAAATAGCCTGTGTAAGCTCATGCTGTAGGTACTCAGCCTGTCGTTTGTCGCTAGTACCAGTAGACTTGCGCTTTTGTCTGTCCTTGCCAAACTGTAGCTCTTTAGGCTTGGTGACAGATACATACCATTTGATCTTACGCTTCTCTAACGTGTTCGGGTGGTAGCGGTTCATAAGGTTTCTATACGTCAAGCCACATAGTAACTGATTACACCAGAAGAGCAATAATTAGGATCACATTTAGGTTCTACTATTCACCTATAGCACTGTAATCATACAAAAAAGGTAAATTCTTATAGTAATTACGTCAACCTAGGGTTAATATTCCCGCCATTTTTTGTTGAAGTGTTAGGCAAAATGAAAAAAGATCAGGTAAAACATCATCTCCAAGATAACCAAGTACTTGGTTTAAAATGTATAATGGTTGCAGGTTGGATTTTCTTAGCTGCACTGACCTCGGGTGTTGTTAAAATACTAAAAGCAGTGTTTTGACCGCTTTTTCAGCTTAACAAACTGCAGAATATCACAAAGAATCTGACTATTTTTTAAAGAGCCTTTCCGCGTCTTTTCGTGCAAATGGCTTCATGTTTTCGCCATGTTCGTCCAAAAACTTTTGTACGCGTGCAGGATCATGACGTGACAAACTGCGCAACCAGCTGTTGACGGATTTCTGAATAAACCATTCAGGATCAGCAACATAGCCAGCCGCCCAACCAAGAATACGATCCCGTTGCGCCAGCTCATTTTCCTTAGGGTAATTCGATTTGGTCCAAGGTAGCGTCATCACCAGTGCCGCACGGCGCACCCACATATTTTCGTCCGTCGTCCAAGATTCGATCTGGTCAAGACGTTTATCATTCAAAAACAACCGTCTAGCCCCTGCGCCACAGGCATGATCCGCGATCACCCAAGCATCAAACCTAGGCACCCAACGGCAAATTTCATCCCAAACCGCATCGTCAGGATTGATCCGCGCCTGCGTCAGTAATTTCGCCGCCGCTACCTTGGCTTCGTGAATGTCAGAATCCCATAAAAATGCAGCAATATCAACGCGCTGATTGATATCCGTCTCAACGCGCCAGGTTTTATACAGGCTATCAATATCAGGGTTCGCGATCCCCAAATACCGGCGTTCAACCTTGTGGTACGCCGCCATTTCGCCAGCTTTCACTGGTTCGCCCAATGCTTCCAATTGGTTCAGCGCATCTTGCGGTGTCATTCTACTGTCACAGACTTCGCCAAATTGCGCGGTTGATCCACATCAGTTCCCTTGTAAACTGCTGTATGATAAGCCAAAAGTTGCGCAGGCACGGCGTAAACAATGGGCGCTAAAAACGGGTGAACGTAGGGCATTACAATTGTCTGCCACGCCCCCTCACCAGCTTCTTTTGCACCCTTAGCGTCCGTAACCAGAATGATCTTTCCACCCCGCGCCATAACTTCTTGCATGTTGGAAACCGTTTTATCAAACAGCTCGTCAGATGGCGCAAAAACAACGACAGGCATGTTTTCATCTACCAAAGCAATTGGGCCGTGCTTCAGCTCACCAGACGCATAACCCTCGGCGTGGATGTAGCTGATTTCTTTCAGTTTTAATGCGCCTTCCAGCGCCAATGGGAACATCGATCCGCGTCCCAAAAACAGGGCGTCGCGTGAATTTATCAGCTGCGCACAGGTCTTTTTGATAACATCTTCTTGCTCCAGCGCCGCATTTAAAATACCGGGCAAACCATTTAATGCGGCCACCAATTCCGCCTCGCCATCGCCGTCCAATTGCTCACGCTCGCGCGCCGCTTTGATCGCGAGTGCTGCCAAAACCGTCAACTGACAAGTAAAGGCCTTGGTCGAAGCAACCCCAATTTCAACACCCGCCAAAATAGGCAGCGAAACATCCGCCTCGCGCGAAATAGAGCTTTCAGGAGAGTTCACAATCGCGACAGTTTTATCAACGTTTTCAGAACAATAGCGCAATGCTGCCAGCGTATCGGCGGTTTCACCGGACTGGCTCACAAAGAACGCAAAAGAGTTTTGTGATAGGGGCGGCTCGCGGTAGCGAAACTCGGATGCGATATCCAATTCCACTGGCAACCGCGCGATTTGTTCAAACCAGTATTTCGCCACATGACAGGCCAAATATGCCGTACCACAAGCCACCATCGTGAGCTTTTCGATCTTAGAAAAATCCAAATCGACATTGGGCAGCATGGTTTCTTTACCATTTGCGTGTACATACTGTTTCACCGCCTCGGCAATCACCGTTGGTTGTTCGGCAATTTCTTTTGCCATAAAATGTTTATACAGGCCTTTGTCGGCTGAAATCACACCGTGGGAAATTTCGCGCATCTCTCGATTGGCCAATGATCCCGAAACATCTGTGATTTCCAGAGAATTTCGGGTCAAAACCGCAAAGTCACCTTCTTCAAGGTAGGTCACTTTGTTTGTCATCGGCGCCAGCGCAAGTGCATCTGATCCGACATACATCTCGCCGTCGCCGTGTCCTATGGCCAGCGGCGATCCCTTTCGCGCGGCAACCAACAGATCCTCATGACCATCAAACAAGAAACACAGCGCATAAGCACCGTCCAAGCGCGCCACCGTTTGACGCGCGGCTTCAATCGGCTCAACACCTTGTTTTAAAATACTTTCGCATAATTTCACAACGGTTTCTGTGTCTGTTTCTGTTTCAAACGTAGCACCTTTGGCAGCTAATTCTTCGCGTAATTCGCGGTAATTTTCAATAATCCCGTTGTGCACCACGGCCACATCACCAGCCTGATGCGGGTGGGCGTTTTGCACGTTCGGCACACCGTGGGTTGCCCAACGCGTGTGCCCGATCCCTGCTTTGCCGCGAATGGGTTCATGGACCAATTTGTCCGACAGGTTCACCAATTTACCAACGGCACGGCGACGTTCCAGCTTGCCATTGTGAACAGTTGCGATCCCTGCGCTGTCATAGCCGCGGTATTCTAACCGTCTTAGCCCATCGACCAAAATCGGTGCAGCTTCGTGATTTCCCAGAATCCCAACAATACCGCACATATCATTTATCCTTATTTTTGGCAGCTTTAGCTGCACGCAATCGGTTCATCAGCCGCAAAGCCAAACCCGGTTTATTTGCCTGTTTTGCCCGTGAAATCGCCATTGCCTCATCTGGAACATCACTTGTGATTACTGATCCAGATCCTGTCATTGCATCGTCGCCAACACGAACAGGTGCAACCAATGCCGTGTTTGATCCGATGAACGCACGTTTGCCGATTACCGTTTTATGTTTGAACACGCCGTCATAGTTGCAAGTGATTGTTCCCGCACCAATATTTGCGCCATCGCCGACATCTGCGTCACCGACGTAAGACAAGTGATTGACCTTGGCACCTTCGCCAATAAACGCGGCCTTTATCTCTACGAAATTGCCAACCCGCGCTCCGTTTCCGATCTCGGCCCCGGGGCGTAATCTGGCGTATGGGCCGACCACGGCTTCTTGGCTGACGTGGCATCCTTCAAGGTGGGAAAACGCACGGATCAACGCTCCTGTTTCCACAGTGACGGCAGGGCCAAAAACCACATTCGGTTCGATAACCACATCGCGCCCTACATAGGTATCATAGGCGAAAAATACGGTATCAGGTGCATGCATCGTTACACCGTTTTCCAAGGCTTCCGCGCGTTGACGCATCTGAAATGCAGCATCCGCCGTGGCCAAATCAGTACGAGAATTCACGCCCATTGTTTCTGACTCAGGGCACGTAATCGCAGCGCAAGATAGTCCTTTGCTCCGCGCCAACCCAATAATGTCAGTTAAGTAATACTCACCACTTGCGTTTTCGTTTCCAACAGCATCAATCAGCGCAAACAACTCGGCGCGATCCGCACAAATAACCCCCGAATTACAAAGCGTTATAGCAAGTTGTTCAGGGGTGGCATCTTTTGCTTCAACAATCGCATCTAACCCGCCATCGGTGCTTGTGACCAAACGACCATAACGCCCTGGAATGCTGGCTTCAAAGCCCAGTACAACAACGCCCGCACCGTTTTGGCGCGCGTCCAACATACGGCGTAACGTGTCTTCTTGGATGAAAGGCGTATCACCATAAAGAACGATCACATCGCCTTCAAAATTGGCCAACGTCTCAGCGGCTTGCTGAACGGCATGGGCCGTGCCCAGTTGTTCATTTTGGCTGACTATCGCGGCGTCTGGTGCAAATGCGGTTGATGCTGCCCCAACATCCGCGCTGCCGTGACCCGTAACCACCACTATGCGATCCGCTTCAATGGATTGCGCCAATAACATGGCATGCACCAACAGCGGCGCATGTGCCACTTCGTGCAGCACTTTGGGAAGGTTCGATTTCATGCGGCTGCCTTGTCCGGCTGCCAAAATTACTACTGTGACAGGCATTTTGTCCCCTGCGTTTCTTTGATTTGCCACCTGATAGCGTGAAATGGGCAATACAGAAAGCCCCGCGTCCTCAAGAAAGCTTTCATTGCGTTACAGCCTGTGGCAACAGGATACGAAAGAGCGCGCAAAGAGGGCGATATGAAGTCAGTTATTTTTGATCTTGATGGCACGTTGGCGGATACCAGCGCAGACCTTATTGCGGCGGCAAACGCCTGTTTTGAGGGGCTAGGGCAGGGCAAGCCGCTTGATCCAGTCGCCGACGCGCTTACTGCGTTTCACGGCGGACGTGCGATGTTGCGATTGGGGTATCAACGGGTGCAACAGGATTGGTCCGAGAACCTTGTTGATGCGCAATACCCCGTTTTGCTTGATTATTACGCGGATCACATTGCCGTTCACACCACGCTTTATCCAAATGTTGTGCCTGTATTGGAGGAGCTGAGGCGGCGTGGTTACGCCCTAGGTATCTGCACGAATAAGCCTGAAGGGCTGGCTGAAACGTTGATGGGGCAATTGGGTATTCGTGATATGTTTGGCGCGCTTCTTGGGGCAGATACGTTGCCTGTGCGCAAACCTGATCCTGAACATCTGTGGGAAACCATTCGCCGCGTTGGTGGAAATTTGGGTCGTTCTGCCTTGATCGGGGATACGGATAATGATCGCTCGGCTGCGCGAAATGCCAATGTTCCGAGCGTTTTGGTGACTTTTGGGCCGTCTGGCCGCGCGATTGAAGCGTTGCAGCCAGAAGCCTTGTTGAACCATTACTACGAATTGCCAGACTTGGCGGATCGGCTGATTTCCTGACTGATTTTGGAATTCCTGAAACCAAGGGTTCGTCTTTGCGAAAGGTTTGCCGCGATGGCTTGATCCGGCACGCTGGAAAATGCTTCTTCTTATGAAACAAACAAAAGGCCTGTGTCTGTGAGCTATAAATTTACTGGAAATTTCACCCAGCAGGAATCGCTGCCAGAGGAATCTATTGAGGCTGCGATAGCAGTGATGCGGCACGGGCGTTTGCACCGCTATAATCTTGCGGACGGTGAACAGGGCGAAACTGCGCTGTTGGAACAGGAATTTGCGGCCTACACGGGTGCGAAATACTGCGTGGCTGTTGCATCGGGCGGGTATGCTTTGGCGGCCGCCTTGCGTGCGGCTGGGGCGCAGATTGGGAATGCGGTTTTGACCAATGCTTTCACGCTTGCTCCTGTTCCTGGGGCCATCACGAATGCTGGTTGTAGGCCCGTGTTTGTTGAGGTCACGGACGATCTCGTGATGGATTTGGTGGATCTGAAACTGAAAATTGCCAGCAGTGGTGCGAAGTATCTGATGCTTAGCCACATGCGGGGACATTTGGTTGATATGGACGCGCTTATGGCGATTTGTAACGGCGCGGGGGTCGCAGTGGTTGAGGATTGCGCCCACACGATGGGAGCGTCTTGGGATGGCGTAGCGAGCGGACGGCACGGCGTTGCCGGGTGTTATTCCACGCAGACGTTTAAGCATTTGAATTCGGGCGAGGGCGGTTTGCTTATCACGGATGACGCAGAATTGGCGGCACGCGTGATCATGTTGTCGGGGTCGTACATGTTGTTTGAACGCAATGGCGCGGGCCCCACAAAAGAGGTGTTTGACCAGATTAAATTGGAAACACCGAACTGTTCTGGGCGCATGGATAATTTGCGTGCTGCGATTCTGCGACCGCAATTGCGCAATTTAGATACGCAATGTGCAGCGTGGAATGACCGCTACAAACGGGTCGAGGCTGGGTTGCAAAACGCGACGGGAATTAAGGTGATCGCGCGGCCTGAGAAAGAGGCTTACGTGATGTCTTCGTTTCAATTCCTGTGTCCTGAACTGAGCGATGCGCAGATGACTGATGTGCAAAAACGTACAGGAAATCGTGGTGTGGAGCTGAAATGGTTTGGGGCGGGCCAACCCGTTGGTTTCACGTCGCGCCATGACAGTTGGACCTATGTCGAGGCGCAAAACCTGCCCCAAACTGACCGTGTTTTGGCGGGCTTGTTTGATATGCGCTTGCCGCTGACATTTACGTTAGAAGATTGCGATATGCTGGCGGCGATCATTCGCCTAGAAGTTGGCGCTGTTTATCAGGCTAGACATTGAGAAATCAGTGCGTATTATGTGAACAACTGTTCAATTAATCCACTTGGGAGCCCACCATGTTCACCTCCTCCATGAATTTTGCCTGTGGCGAAGACATCGAAGCCCTGCGCGGAATGGTCCATCGTTGGGCGCAGGAACGTGTTGCCCCGATGGCCGCTGAAATCGACAGATCAAATGCGTTTCCAAAGGAGTTGTGGAAAGAGATGGGCGATCTTGGCCTGCTCGGTGTGACCGTTGATGAGGAATACGGCGGCGCAAATATGGGATATTTGGCCCACACGATTGTGGTGGAAGAAATCGCACGGGCGTCTGCATCGGTTTCCTTGTCTTATGGGGCACATTCCAATTTATGCGTCAATCAAATTGCGCTGAACGGCACGGCGGAGCAAAAGCAAAAATACCTACCAAAGCTGATTTCAGGCGAACATGTCGGTGCCTTGGCGATGTCCGAAGCGGGTGCTGGTTCCGATGTTGTTTCGATGAAGTTGAAGGCAGAAAAGAAAAACGGGTATTACACGCTGAACGGTACTAAATACTGGATCACAAATGGCCCAGACGCGGATTCGCTGGTGGTTTATGCCAAGACCGATCCAGATGCAGGGCCGCGCGGAATGACGGCGTTTCTGATTGAAAAGGAAATGACTGGATTTTCCACGGGCGCACATTTTGACAAGCTGGGGATGCGCGGATCAAACACGGCGGAGCTGATTTTTGATAACGTCGAAGTGCCGTTTGAGAATATTTTGGGGGGCGATGACAAAGAGGGCAAAGGCGTGAATGTGCTGATGTCTGGCCTGGATTTTGAACGGGTTGTTCTGTCTGGCATTGGCGTTGGCATCATGCATTCAATCCTTGATCACATCATGCCCTACATGGTGGAGCGTAAACAGTTCGGCCAAAGCGTTGGGAATTTCCAATTGATGCAAGGCAAAATCGCGGACATCTACACCAACATGAACTCTGCGCGGGCGTATGTTTACGCCGTTGCGGGGGCGTGTGATCGGGGTGAGGTGACCCGTCAGGATGCGTCGGCCTGTGTGCTGTATTCATCTGAAAAGGCGATGGAAATGGCGGTTCAGGGTGTACAAGCGATGGGCGGTGCCGGCTTCTTGAACGATAGCCCGTTGTCACGGATCATGCGGGATGCGAAACTGATGGAGATCGGGGCTGGCACGTCTGAAATTCGTCGGATGTTGACGGGCCGCGAACTTATGAAATTACAGGAGGCGTAATGCCACTTTATCGTATTTTGATTGCTGCCAGCGTTGCTGGCTTGATGGGTTTTGCAGGAGCAGCGCAAGCCGCCGAAGGAGAACCCCATCAGAGCAACGTCATCGCTTGCCTGTCCAAGATGGAAACTGAAACCACTTGGGATCAGTGCCGAACCAGCATGTTTGAACCTTGCGCCGAAGAAGTTGGGTCTGAACCGCATCTAACCTGTTTGGAGGTGCAAAACAAAGCATGGCAGGATCAAGTTGATACCAGCATCGCCGAACTGAACACCAAGCTGACGTCGGATGCGACAGGGCAGTTGAACGAATTACTTGGGCAGTGGTTTGGGTATTTGAAGGGCAAATGCGAAGCGGTTGCGACTGAAAAAGCGGGTATTAGTGCAGCTGCCGCTGGATTGGGCTGTGAGATTAGCGAATTTGCGGGCCTTGCGACAGAATTTAACGCCTGCCTGACAGGAACATCCACATCGCCTTATTGCGAATTGAAAAAATAGGCGGAGCCAGCGTGAAACTTAAATCCTCCATCAGTTCTGACAGTCCAGAAGCACAGACACGTATCGCAGCACACGCAAATGCACTAGCGGTTGTTGCAGAGGCCGCGCGTTTGGCAGCAGAAGGTGGAGGAGAGCGATCCCGTGAACGCCATCTTTCACGCGGTAAAATGTTGCCTCGTGAGCGGGTTGCCAACCTGCTGGATGCTGGATCGCCGTTCCTTGAGATTGGGGCAACGGCTGCGCATAATATGTATGATGGCGCGGCACCCTGTGCGGGTGTGATTGCTGGCGTTGGTCGGGTAAATGGCCGCCAAGTCATGGTCGTGTGTAATGATGCGACGGTCAAAGGTGGCACGTATTACCCGCTGACTGTGAAAAAACATCTTCGTGCACAGGAAATTGCTGAAGAAAACCATCTGCCCTGTGTTTATTTGGTGGATAGCGGTGGCGCGAACTTGCCCAACCAAGACAAAGTGTTTCCAGATCGCGATCATTTCGGGCGCATATTTTACAACCAAGCAAACATGAGCGCCAAAGGCATTCCGCAGATTGCGGTGGTGATGGGATCGTGTACGGCGGGTGGGGCCTATGTGCCTGCAATGTCTGACGTTTCGATTATTGTGAAAGAACAGGGTACGATTTTTCTGGCAGGCCCGCCGTTGGTAAAGGCGGCGACAGGTGAAGTGATCAGCGCAGAGGAGCTGGGGGGCGGTGATGTTCACACTCGCCTGTCTGGTGTGGCCGATTATTTGGCTGATGACGACGCGCACGCGTTAGAATTGGCGCGTTCTGCTGTTACGGTGCTGGGCCCGACGAACCCCGCCTTGATTGCAAAGAGGGAGGTGGTGCAGCCTGATCTGGACGCCGAAAGCATTCTGGCGGTTGTGCCCGCTGATCTAAAAACGCCCTATGACATCCGCGAAGTGATTGCGCGTGTTGTTGATGGCTCCGAGTTTGACGAGTTTAAAGCGCGGTTCGGGGCGACGTTGATTTGCGGGTTTGCCCATATCGAAGGCATGCCTTGTGGGATTATCGCCAACAATGGGATACTATTTTCGGAAAGCGCACAAAAGGGTGCGCATTTTGTGGAGCTGTGTTCGCAGCGCAAAATCCCACTGATCTTTTTGCAGAACATCACGGGTTTTATGGTTGGCCAAAAAGCCGAGGCCGAGGGCATCGCGCGTCACGGTGCTAAGTTGGTGACGGCTGTAGCAACAACATCTGTTCCGAAAATCACGGTGGTAGTTGGTGGATCGTTTGGCGCTGGGAATTATGGCATGGCGGGGCGAGCCTATTCACCGCGATTTATGTGGTCTTGGCCCAACAGCCGTATTTCAGTGATGGGCGGCGAACAGGCCGCTGGTGTGCTGGCAACTGTGAAAAGCGACGGCATGGAGCGGCGCGGTGAGGCGTGGTCTGCTGACGAAGAAACCGCATTTAAAAAGCCAACGCTTGATATGTTCGAAGAGCAGAGCCATCCGCTCTATGCCTCGGCGCGGATGTGGGACGACGGGATCATTGATCCGCGGAAAACCCGCGAAGTTTTGGCCTTGTCACTGCAAGCCTGTTTGGATCGCCCAATAAAAGACACACGCTTTGGCGTGTTCCGTATGTAAATTTGGCGGCTACGCCAGCCTTTAGATAAAATCTTGTTGAGGAAGTCCTAATGTTCTCAAAAATCTTAATCGCCAACCGTGGAGAGATTGCTTGTCGTGTGATCGACACTTGTCGCAAGCTGGGTGTCGCGACGGTGGCTGTTTATTCCGATGTGGATGCGAATGCGCGCCATGTTGAAATGGCCGACGAAGCGGTTCGTTTGGGGCCAGCGCCCGTGGCTGAGAGTTATCTTCGCGGCGATGCGATTATTCAGGCGGCGTTGGATACTGGCGCACAGGCTGTGCATCCGGGCTATGGCTTTTTGTCGGAAAATCCCAATTTTGCGGAGGCCTTAGCAGATGTGGGGTTGGTTTTCATCGGGCCAAGTGGCGATGCAATTCGGGCGATGGGTCTGAAGGATGCTGCCAAGGTTTTGATGGAAAAGTCGGATGTACCGGTTGTTCCAGGCTACCACGGCGCGGATCAAGATGATGGATTGCTGGCAGTTGAAGCTGGCAAAATCGGTTATCCTGTTCTGATCAAAGCGGTTGCTGGTGGCGGTGGTAAGGGGATGCGGTTGGTTGAGGCGGCATCTGAGTTTTCAGAAGCATTGCAATCGGTGCGATCCGAAGCAAAGGCATCCTTTGGCAATTCCGATGTTCTGGTCGAGAAATTTGTTTCAAACCCGCGCCACATCGAAATTCAGGTGTTTGGCGACACGCACGGGAATGCTGTGCATTTATTTGAGCGTGATTGTTCCCTGCAACGTCGCCATCAAAAGGTGATCGAAGAAGCCCCTGCGCCCGATATGCCAGAAGCCCTTCGTGCTGCGATGGGTGGGGCGGCGGTTCGGGCTGCCAAAGCAATTGGATATGCGGGAGCCGGGACGGTTGAGTTTATCGTGGATGGCTCTGGCCCGCTCCGTGAAGACGGGTTCTGGTTTATGGAAATGAACACGCGTTTGCAGGTGGAACACCCAGTCACTGAGGCGATTACGGGGCAAGACCTTGTGGAATGGCAACTTCGTGTGGCCGACGGTGAGCCGCTGCCAAAGACGCAAGATGAACTGACAATAAATGGTTGGGCTTTTGAAGCGCGAATTTATGCAGAGGATGCGGGCAAGGGTTTCTTGCCATCTATTGGCACGCTGACCCATTTGCAATTTCCATCCAATGCGCGAGCGGATACCGGGGTGCGGGCAGGGGATGCGATTACGCCGTATTACGATCCGATGATTGCAAAACTGGTGGTTCATGGACCCACGCGGGATGTGGCGCTGGGCAAATTGACAGCCGCGCTTGCTGCCACGCAGGTTGCTGGTAGTACAACGAATATCGGCTTTCTTAGCGCGCTTTCACAGCACGAAGGCTTTGCCAAAGGTGACGTTGATACGGGGTTGATTGCACGCGATCAGGAAACGTTGTTAGCACAGGACGCGCCAACGCCAATTGAGTGGGCGATGGCTGCTGTTGCACTCGCGAAGATTGACGATCCAAAGCCGCACCAAGGGTTTAATATCTGGGCCGCGTTGAAGCGATCTGTCCACGTCGCGTGGAAAGAGGAGCAACGGATTGTTACTGTGTTTTGCGAAAACCCACATAAATTGGTGGCGGATGTAGACGGCGAAGACATTCGTATTGACCTGCATCAGGGTTGGAAGGTGAATGGCATTAAGCCACCAGTTGACGTTGTCTCGCACAGTGGCGGCGTTAGCCTGTTTGGCGCCAAGACCCTGCATTTTAATCTTGTTGATCTGCTTGATCGCACTGCGACTGTGGCTGGTGGGGCAGGGACGATCATCGCACCGATGCCTGGTTCTGTGAAGGATGTGATGTTTGCGACGGGCGATACGGTCAAACAAGGTGATACATTGATGATCCTTGAGGCGATGAAGATGGAACATCGTTTAACCGCACCGTTTGATGGCGTCGTTATCGAGATGAATGCTGTTTCGGGTGGGCAAGTGGCCGATGGCACTGTGCTGGCTGTGATCGAAGGTTCTGAGGAATGAAAGAACGCGCCGAAGTTTTCGAAGTTGGCCCGCGTGATGGATTGCAAAACGAAAAGGTCATGATTTCAACCACGCAAAAGGTTGAATTGGTTGATCGGCTGTCTGCTTGCGGTTTTCGCCGCATTGAAGTGGCCAGTTTTGTGTCGCCCAAATGGGTTCCGCAAATGGCTGATAGTGCTGAGGTTCTGGCGCAGATATTGCGTCGGGCTGATTGCAGTTACGCCGCGCTGACGCCAAATATGCTTGGTTTTGACGGTGCGGTTGCTGCCAAAGCCGATGAAATTGCGATTTTCGCGTCTGCATCCGAAGGATTTAGCCAAGCCAACATCAATTGCAGTATTGCGCAGAGCATTGAGCGGTTCGAGAATGTCATTATAGCGGCCAAAGCTGTGAAGCTGCCAGTGCGTGGTTACATTTCTTGCGTCACGGATTGCCCCTTTGACGGGCCAACGTCGCCAACTGCGGTTGCGTCTGTTGCGTCGCGCCTACGTGAGCTGGGATGTTATGAAATCAGTTTAGGGGACACGATCGGGCAGGGTACTCCGCAGAGCATTTCAGAAATGTTGCGCGCGGTTTTAGATGTGGCCGATGCGAGCATGCTTGCTGGGCATTACCACGACACCGGAGAGCGTGCGCTCGATAACATCCGCGCTTCGCTCGATTTGGGTGTGCGGGTTTTTGATGCGTCTGTTGGTGGGCTGGGCGGTTGTCCTTATGCGCCTGGTGCGTCTGGGAATGTGGCCAGCGAAGCGGTGGTTGAGCTGCTGCACGGGGCTGGTGTTGAAACGGGCATTGATCTGGATGCTCTGCGCCACGTGGCAGAATTTGCAAAAACAGTGCGGAGTTAAAATGTTCGAAACGATCTCAATCAAGACAGATGACAGAGGCGTCGCGAGGTTAACGCTGGCGCGCGCTGACAAACACAACGCAATGAATGCGCAAATGATTGCGGAGTTGACGCAAGCCGCCGTGCAGTTGGGAAATGACGAAGCCGTTCGCGTGGTTATTCTTGAAGCTGAAGGAAAGAGCTTTTGTGCGGGTGGTGATTTGGGTTGGATGAAAGATCAAATGGATGCCAGCCCCGAACAACGTGCGGCAGGTGCGCGTGAACTGGCAACGATGCTTGGGGCGTTGAACACATTGCCCAAACCCCTGATTGGTCGCGTTCAGGGACAAGCCTTTGGTGGCGGAGTTGGTATGATGGCGGTGTGCGACATCGCGATTGGGGTTTCTCGATGCAAGTTTGTGTTGACGGAAACACGCCTCGGTCTGATCCCTGCAACGATCTCGCCTTATGTGATCAAACGGATGGGCGAAGCCAAAGCGCGGCGTGTGATGATGTCTGCAAAGCTGTTTGAGAGCGATGAAGCATTGTCGCTGGGATTATTGGCGAAAGTTGTAGAGGCGCAAGACCTTGATGAAGCGGTTGAAGCCGAAGTGGTGCCTTACCTAAGTGTTGCGCCGCGTGCGGTTGAAAAGACCAAGCGATTGATCCGTGGGCAGGGGGGCGAAATCAGTGACGCGCAAATAGACTCGAGCATTGCTGCCCTAGTGGAGGCGTGGGACGATCCAGAGGCGCGTGCCGGTATTGGCGCGTTCTTTGCAAAAGAGAAAGCACCTTGGGTTAGCTAGGCGTTTTTTCTAATTCTGTTAGATCGCGTTGCCAATTCAAGGGTATATCTCCGTCAAATAAATCACGCACATAGGTGTAATGGGGTTCTAGTTTGCGGATCATTTCATTGCGCAGGCTGGGTTGAAGCGGCATTTTCACCGAAACATTTCCCTTTTTTGAAAATTCCCTGGGATGACTGTCGACACCCAAAAAGGTACAAACCCGATCTACGGCCTCTGGTGTGAAAAGCCGTTCAAAAAATTCAAAGTGTATGTTTTCAGGCGCAAAGCAGGATCGGATCGTGCGAATGGTGCTCACGTAATTCATCCGATCCAAATAGACGGGCTTTTTAAATGCGGTGTCGATTTTCTGCTCCATCGCTTCTAACGTGTCAACATCCTTGGAAAACCGAATTTGCGACCACAATCGATCCGCAGGATTTAGCATTAGTAAGATTAGTTTGATATCGGGAAGCTGGGATTTGATCAGTTCAAACTCGTCTAACGGCAATTTACAGTAGGCGGGGGATATCTCGCCAAAGGCGTGCTGTTTCTGAACCCGTGAATCGAAATACCGAAGGTGTTTTTCAATATCCCCATCCATTTTCAGCCGTTCACGAAGGGCAGATTTCAGCTGCACAACACGGGTGTCAGGGTGGGCATGTTCTTGCATCCGCTTTAGTCGTTTTCAAAATGCTGAGTTTGGCCAGTTCGCGGTGGACGTGCGATTGC
>JASJIO010000188.1:0-2594 GCA_037625035.1 Amylibacter sp. | reverse complement strand
CAGTTGCCAAAACCGCCTCTGCATCAATCCGGAACATCTCCAGTTCGGGACGCAGGCGGACAACAAGAGTGATGACGTGGCGCGGTGGGCCAACGGGATCAACTTCGATTGCCTCTGAGGAAGGCCAGACGGAACTCAGGTCGACGGCACCCGACGGCACTCGCAGCGTTGGGGCCGCAACTTGGGGCCGAAAGGGGCCTAACCGTCGCCGCGCATCGTTCGTTGTTTGGTGAAATAATCTGGCAGGGGCTAAGAGGCTCGAACTCTTGACCTACGGTTTTGGAGACCGTCGCTCTACCAACTGAGCTAAACCCCTAGAACCAGATTGAGCGTGGGATATTTGGTTTTTTGGCGCGATGCAAGCCTAACTTGCGCCGCGATCCCTCATCAGAACCATTTGCTTTGTTCCAGCAACACCCAAGGCAATTCATACAAATGCGCCAGCCCCGTGTTGATCTGTGTCACCATGAATTGCTGGTTCAACATTGCCACAAGGATGAACACCGGTATGGTCAGAATATGGCGCAATCGCAGCTCTGCCTCGTCGTCCGATTTGATCAACGTCATCAAGGTTAAAAATCCGACAAGCACGCTGATTGCGCCGAACCGAACAACATCAGACGCAGGTTCACCCACAACATCCACAACATCATAACCGCCAGCGGCAGCCCATCCAGAATGACCCAACTGCGATAGCCCATCTCGGATCGTTTTCGCCCATCAACGCAAAGTTATCGCAGATACTGCGGCCAATCACATCGGTGGCTTCGCTGTCAGCGGTAAATGCCGATTTTTGATTGATGTACTCAACAATCACAGGGGCGTTTTCAGCGGCGTTTATTCCAAAAATGCTATGCACGACAAAGGTAATTATGCCTGCGAGCAATGGGGTGCTTGCCAAAGAAATCTCAGCGACAGTGATGTGATATCCTCGTCGCATCCACAGATCAACGCACAGAAATACCGCAAAATACGCGAGCATGATTTCATGGCAGAACATGCCGACAAAGATCGCTAAGGCGCGGATTAAAATACCGAAAATCCGATTTGGATCGCTAACCGCGGCCAAAAAGACAAAGCCGATCAGGATCATATCCATGTAGCTCGTGAAGCCGACAATCGCTTTGAATGCGAAGGAAGAAACCAACAAAAGTGCCAGCAATGGATATGGCGCGTTCTGGGTCTTAATCGTCACAGGTGGGGGTTAGGAAACGATGTTTTCGCGGATCAAACTAGAGGCAGACGTGCGGATCGCTTGGCGGGCTTCGATAAACTCGATCCCCAGAATTTCGGCAGCCGCAGAATTATTGAGCGGGATTTCGCGCCCCAAGGTCGGCAGAATACCTTTGATGGTTTTGTCGAACATTCCCATGATCCGCATAAAACAATCGGGCGCCACACGCAGCGGGATTTTGCGATCCGGATATTCGGCTTTTAACACCAGCGCAATGTCGCGCATCCACATAAACCGTTCGGAACCGATGAAACGGTTGCCCGCGCTTTCGGGGCGTTGCAACGCACGCACGTGCATTTGCGCGATGTCACGCACATCGACCAGCGCCATGCCAAGATTGGGAACCATCGGATCTTTGCCGTTCATCAAACGGGCAATAACCCCCAATGACGTGCCGATTTTACCGTCCAACGGTGGGCCAAGAACCAGCGAGGGGCAAATCGCCGTCAGCTTTAATTCGGGATGTTCACGCACATAATTCCACGCTGCTTTTTCGGCCTGCGTTTTTGATTTAGAATAAGCTGTTGCCATCGGTGAATTGGTTTCGGACCAATCGGTTTCATCGTACCGATTGCGACCAGCCGCCAATCGTTTGTTGTAAATGGACACAATGGACGAGGTCAAAATGATGCGTTCAACACCCGCTTTTTGCGCCGCCTTCAGGGCGCGCAACGTGCCCTCAACGGCGGGTTTAATCAGCACTTGTTCATCTTCGGGTTGTTCCATCGGAAACGGCGACGCGATGTGCATCAAGGCCTGACAATTTTGCAGCGCATCATCCCAACCCGCGTCAGAATTCAGATCCAATTCGCAAAACGTAAGGCGTGTATCCAAGCTGTCGGTATTTTTGGCATGCAACACCATCGCGGCCATAATTTCGGCACTACGATCCAGTGAACGCACCGAGGCGCGGACCTCAAAGCCTTCATTCAGCAATTGCAGAATGATGTGCTTGGCAATGAAGCCAGACCCGCCAGTCACCAAAATTTTCTTACGACGCGACATCAAGTCCCCAAAACAAACGCGATAAACAATGATTATCCATGACCCAATTCCTACACTGTGGCAACGGCTCTTGGCATTTGACCCAACGTTTGGTTGGCAACTGTTGCGTCAGAGGTAGGATTTCTCACTGCTTTCATACCCCTCACATAGGGCGTTTCCACCACTTTCTAAAAGAAAAGGGCCACCAAATGGCAGCCCCTCCTAATTCGCTAAGCGTTACCCGCAATTTACTTAATGATCTTGGACACAACACCGGAGCCTACTGTGCGGCCGCCTTCGCGGATCGCAAAGCGCAGGCCTTGTTCCATGGCGATTGGGGCGATCAGTTCTACGTTGAACTTCAAGTTATCCCCAG
>JASJIO010000187.1:0-22791 GCA_037625035.1 Amylibacter sp. | reverse complement strand
TCACACTCGTTCTGGGCGGCGTTGCCTCTGGAAAATCCAGCTTTGCCGAAAAAATTGTGACCCAATCAGGGTTCCCGCGCAGTTACCTTGCCACCGCGCAAGCCTTCGATGATGAGATGCGCGATAAAATCAAACAACATCAGATAGATCGTGGCCTAAATTGGACAACTTCTGAGGTCCCTTTGGCCCTACCCGGCGCCCTCAAAAACCAACCAAAAGGCAATGTTATTCTGGTGGATTGCCTCACTTTATGGCTCACCAACCTTATTTTGTCCGACGCGAACTGCGACACCGCAACTCAGGACTTATTTTCTGCAATAAACGCGCAAAACTGCCCAATTGTCGCTGTTTCTAACGAAGTTGGTCACAGCGTAATCCCAGAAACGTCATTAGGCCGCAAATTCCAACGTCTCCAAGGACGCCTAAATGCGCAGGTCGCAGCACAGGCTGATTTGGTGGTCATGGTCACGGCTGGCCTACCGCAAATACTAAAGGGCACACTGCCAAAGGAATCATCATGACCCGCATCTGGATGGTGCGTCACGGCCCAACCCACCGCGATGGTCTAATCGGCTGGACAGATGCACCCGCAGACCTGTCTGACACAGCGGCGATTGCCCGATTGAACGCATACCTTCCAAGTGATGCCGTTGTCATTTCATCCGACCTGATCCGCTGCGTAACCACCGCAGACGCGGTTACGCAAAACCGCACGCGCCTACCCCACGACCCAGACCTGCGCGAATTGCATTTCGGCGATTGGGAAAACCACACCTTCAGCGATGTCTCCAAAACCGATCCAGACCTATCACGCGCCTATTGGTCCGATCCCGGCCCACACACCCCACCAAATGGCGAAAGCTGGGACACCGCCGCCGCACGTGTTAGCCGCGGAGTAGACAATCTGGTCGCCGCACACCCAGACCAAAACATCATCGTCGTCGCCCATTTCGGCGCAATCTTAACCCAGGTACAACGGGCCGCCACCATGCCTGCAAAATCCGCTCTCTCGTTCAAGATCGACAATCTATCTGTCACCCAAATCGAACACATGGGCAGCGCGTGGCGGGTTCTCGGGGTTAATCACACCCCGTGAACACCCCCATCACAAATCGCAATTTGCCTTTGGCCGCTGGTCGCGCCTACATGCAATCATGACTTATTCTTATGAACTCACCGTCGCCGATAAAATGTATTCCAGCTGGTCCCTTCGCGGCTGGTTGTTGTTCGAAGCATTCGCAATCCCGTATCGCCGACACTCGGCCCGCATGTACACGGACGGCTTTCGCAAAATGCTGTCCACGTTCCAACCGGCTCGCCTCGTTCCGCAATGAAATTTGACGGGCATGTTGTCACCGACAGCCTCGCGATGGCCGAAACCTTGGCCGAACAAAACCCCTCCCTAAACATGTGGCCAGCCGATCCCGCAGCCCGGGCAATGGCGCGCTCGATAAGCGCCGAAATGCACTCGGACTTTGGATCGTTGCGCACGGATTGTACGATGAACCTGCGCCACAGCTACCCCGATTACAAACCATCCGCAGACGTGCTTGCAGACGTGGATCGCATAACCAAATTGTGGACCCTGTGCCGCGAAACCTACGGCGCAGACGGCCCGTGGTTGTTTGGCAAATATTCCATCGCAGATGTGTTTTACGCCCCCGTCGCCACACGGCTCGCAACCTATAACCTGCCCCAAAACAGGCTTGTTGCCGATTATGTCGCCGCACATCTGGCTGAACCATCCTTCCACCGCTGGCGCGCAATGGCGTTTGCACAAAACTTCGTGCAGCCTGGCTATGACTTGGACTTGGCCCCAGCAGCATGGACAGGCCCAACACCACTTGCCGCAAAACCCGTCGAAAACACGATTTGCCCCTACTCCGACAAACCCGTCACTCACTTCCTAGAACTCGAAGGCCGCATCTTTGGCTTTTGCAACCCATTCTGCCGCGATAAAACAGTCGCCGACGCGCAAGCATGGGAAAAGTTCATGGCCATTTACCAAAAATAAACCTTCCTGAGCGTAGCGTTAACCATTCTTAACGCCTTGGGTTAAAACTGGTCGGGAAAATCAATGGTCGCACGCGCCTATACGGTCGCATTTCACTGAGTCGAAGCCCGCCTAGTCGAGGATCAATGCTCCCTCTCCCCGGGAATGCCCGCCTTCGACATCGTCGGCCTGTCCGACAAAGCCGTGTCCGAGGCAAAGGAACGTGTGCGATCCGCCATGTCCTCCATGTCGCTGGCCCTGCCCTCCAAACGCATCACGATCAACCTGTCCCCTGCCGATATCACGAAAGAAGGATCGCACTTCGATCTGTCCATCGCATTGGCCTTGATGGCCGCGATGGACATTATTCCCCAAGACGAAATCGCACGCCAGGTCGTGCTTGGCGAGCTTTCGCTGGATGGCAAATTGGTCCCCGTCATCGGCACACTCCCCGCCACGCTCGCCGCTGCACAAGCCGATTACAACCTTGTTTGCCCCGCCTATTGTGGCGCCGAGGCCGCAAGGGTCGGCGCAGTTCAAGTCATCGCACCCAGATCACTTTTGGAATGTATGAACCATTTTTGCGGCCGCCAAATCTTGCCCCCCCGCTCAACCGGGCGAAATGCTGGCCGAGCAAAACACCCGATACCTAAGCGAAGTAAAGGGCCAAGAACGCGCCAAACGTGCGCTCGAAATTGCTGCGGCGGGACGGCACCATTTGTTTTTTGTCGGGTCGCCCGGGTCAGGTAAATCCATGATGGCGGCCCAAATTCCGGGCCTGTTGCCCGCGCTTTAACCCGAAGAAGCACTAGAAACCTATATGATCCATTCCCTCGCTGGCTTGCTGTCTTCCAGTGGCATTTCCAGAACGCACCCCTACCGCGATCCACACCACACGGCGTCTATGGCTGCAATTGTCGGCGGTGGACGCGGCGCAAAACCGGGTGAAATTTCGCTCGCCCATTACGGCGTTCTGTTTCTGGATGAACTCCCCAAATTTACCCGCCAAGTTTTGGAAACCTTGCGCCAAACGCTCGAAACTGGGTCCGTCATGGTCGCGTGGGCGAACAATCACGTCACCTATCCTTGCCGTTTCATGCTAACATCCGCCGCAAACCCGTGCCGCTGTGGATATCTTGCCGATGCAGAACGCGCCTGTGCCCGCGTCCCCCTTTGCGGCCAAAATTACTTGGGTAAAATTTCAGGTCCACTCATGGATCCATTCGATTTACGGGTCGAAGTCCCGCCTGTTTCGATGACCGATCTAACGCTGCCAGATGACGGTGACACATCCGAAACAATCGCAGCACGGGTCGCGACTGCACACCAAATTCAGCGCGCTCGTTTTGCGGATCACGCGAATTTACGCCAAAACGCAGATGCCGAAGGCGCCTAGTTAGGAGAAATCGCAACGCCAGAAAGTGGAGGGGCGGAATTGTTGAACAAAGCGGCGGATAAATTCAAACTTTCTGCACGCGGTTATCATCGCATTCTGCGCGTGGCGCGAACCATCGCGGATCTAGCGGGTTCCCAAGCGGTTCAAAAACCACTTATCGCCGAAGTAATCAGTTACCGCCTTGTGAGCGCTGTTCCATAATAAACGTAACCATGTCATCAAGTGCCGTGCGAGCCTCAGGAAAATGGCCGCACATAATGTGAAAAACATGGAACGCATTGGGCCAACTGCGCACCAAAACATCGTGCCCAAGCGCCACCAACTTACGTTGCATTTCCAACGTGTCATCGCGCAAAATCTCTCGGTCGCAGCAGTGAAACAGAATCGGCGGGCAATGCTCGAAATCCGCTTTGAACGGCGAAGCATAAGGCTGGCTGCGATCCCCGTCCCCCATGTACATGCCACCCAATTCGTCAAACCGCTCTGCTATCAACAAAACATCGCTGTTGGCATTGGTTTTCATACTGTCAAAGCTTGCCGCAATATCGACAACTGGGCTGATAGCGACCGCAGATTGCGGCATATCCATGCCCTCATCAGATAAATAGGCAAGGAGGGCGAGCATCAACGCGCCCCCTGCGCTATCGCCAGCGACTACGATTTGATCAGCCCGCAAGCCCCGTGCCAAAAGCCCGCGATAGATTGCCACAACATCGTCAAATCCAGCCGGAAACGGATGCTCTGGCGCAAGCCGATATCGCGGCATCACCGCTTCCATCCCTAACTTTTGCGCAAGATACGCAACCATATGTTTATGGGTGTTAGGGCTGCCAACAATGAACCCTCCACCATGAATGTACAGCAGAACGTCATTAGTTTTCACCTCGCCACACCGCACCCATAACACGGGCACATCGCCAACATTACCATTGCGATAATCAGCAAACGGCGGATGAACGTGCATACGTTTCGCATGGGTTTCAAACAATTGGCGCATGATTTCTGGGTCCGAACTACGTCGCACCCACGGCTTAATCACCAGCCGCGTAAACGCACTCGCAATCTGCAACCGCAATGAATTCATCAGCTTACCCGCTTCTCAATTGCCTGCCAGATTTTCTCAGCAACATTGATCTCGTCAAAACGTTCCAATTCTTGGATGCCTGTTGGCGAAGTCACGTTAATTTCTGTCAAATTGCCACCAATCACATCGATACCGACGAAAATTTGACCCTTTTCACGCAACAACGGGCCAATAGCTGCACAAATCTCTAGGTCACGCTCAGACAGGCCAACCTTCTCGGGCCGCCCACCAACGTGCAAATTAGAGCGCGTTTCACCCTTTGCAGGAACGCGGTTAATCGCGCCAACAGGTTCACCATCAATCAAAATAACGCGCTTATCGCCCACCGCTACATCAGGCAGAAACTTCTGTGCAATCAGCGGCTCGTTATTGATGCCCGAAAACAGCTCATGCAGCGAATTGAGGTTTCGATCGCCGGGCTCCAAACGGAAAACACCCGCGCCACCATTTCCGTACAAAGGCTTAAGAATGATATCCTGATGCTTTTCCTTGAAAGCCTTCAATGTTTCGATATCGCGCGCAATTGTGGTGGGCGGCGTTAAATCAGGAAATTGCAAAACCAGCAGTTTTTCGGGGTAATTGCGCACCCACATCGGATCATTCACCACCAATGTATCTGGATGGATCATATCAAGGATATGCGTCGTGGTGATATATCCCATGTCAAACGGCGGGTCTTGGCGCAACCAAACGACATCCCAATCCGCAAGATCAATTTTCTCTTCAGGCTGTAGGGTCACGTGATCCCCCTCAACACGGTGAACCACGGCACGATGCCCCCGCGCCGTAACGCACCCTTCTTCAAACGCCAACTTATCAGGTGTGTAAACAAAAAGCTCATGCCCCCGTACCTGTGCTTCTTCGGCGATACGAAAACTACTGTCTGCGTTGATGTTGACGGCCCCAATCGGGTCCATTTGAAAGGCAACTTTCAAGGTCATGTTTGATGTCTCTTTTCACAGGGCCCAACATTGGCACCCAAATTTCAGGTTGCCAAATACATGACGCAGTCTGCACGAGGTTTCAATAACCCCCCGAAAAAGAGACACCAGAAAGATTAGAGGTTACGCGCTGATCAATGCCCCAGGCATCACTTTAATTTTGCCAACATCATTGACAAGTGCCGCATCAAAACGGCAATCCACATCCAACGTTCCAACTTTATCGGCCAGATATCGCAATGCTGCGTTTTGAATCCGTTCCTGTTAGCGCGGGGTTATTTGTTCCACAGCCTTTTCAAAGCTGGAACTTAATTTCACTTCGATAAAATAAATCTTGGATTTATGTTTTGCGACCAAATCAATTTCACCTACTTTGGTCTTCCAACGGCGTTCCACAATTTCAAAACCATTGCGTTCATAGGCAATTGCGACCTGATCCTCCGCAGCGTGGCCTTTGAAATACGACAATTTTCCAAGCGATGATTTACACATTCCCAAATAATTCCCCAAAACACTTAAGATTTATCTAAAGCCAATGCCCGTGCATAAACTTCTTTGCGGGGCAGGTTAAACTGCTCGCCAACCGTGTTCGCAGCATCTTTTACGCGCATTTTACCCAAAGCAACTTCCAAAGCGGCCGTGATATCATCTTCGCTGATTTCTTTTGCAATTGGCGGGCCTAAAACCACAACAATCTCGCCTTTAATGCTATCTCGGACTGCGAAATTATCCACCGCATCCTGCAACGATCCACGTACAACTTCTTCAAATTTTTTCGTCAACTCGCGGCACACAGAAACAGCCCTGCCCGCCCCGTAAACTTCGATCATATCCTTCAAGCTGGCCAAAATACGTTTGGGCGATTCGTAAAACACTATCGTCGAGGGAACCGTTTCAAACTCTGTCAAAAACCGCTTGCGCGCGGATGATTTATTCGGCGCAAACCCTACAAAGAAAAACCGGTCCGTCGGTTGCCCCGAAACACACAGCGCCGCCAAAACCGCAGATGCACCGGGGGCCGCAAACACAGGTAGGTTTTCAGCAATCACGGCACGCGATAAATCGAACCCCGGATCAGCAACCATCGGCGTGCCCGCATCCGAAACATAGGCAACCGAGCCACCCTTGTTCAACGCGTCAATAATATAGGGGCGCACCTTGGCCCCGTTGTGATCATGATAAGCAACCAACCGACGATCCCCCAGCTTGATGCCGTGAATATCCATCAACCGCCTCGTGTTTCGCGTGTCTTCTGCCGCCAGCAGATCGGCGCCCGCCAAAATGTCCAAACTGCGCAGCGTAATATCGCGCGCAGCCCCAATCGGCGTGGCCACAATGTGTAAGCCAGCAGCTATTTTTCCAGCGCCCATCTGCTTAATTCCATTTCTTTGTTCCTACGCCGTTGATTTCCTTGTAGGCAGCACTTAGCTTTTTGCATGAAACGGCCTTCAGGGGCCAGCCAATTCAAAGGGATGGAATTATGGCTGCATTGCACCGCATTAAAAATTTGGGACTAAAGGCGATTGGTACCCTTGGCGTCGGGCTTCTGCTCGCGGGTTGTATTGAAACAAATACCGCCTCGCAGGGACCAAAAGTTAACACCAGCAAACCCGTCGTAGTTGGCTTGATGGTGCCATCTGGATCTGGCAATGCGCAAACTGAATTGCTTGCAAATAGCCTAATTTCTGCAGCGAAACTTGCCATTGCAGAAATGGGCGACGTTAAAATCGACATGCGCATTTACGCAACGGGCGGCGATGCAAACCAAGCAGCCGCAGCCGCGCAACGTGCCGCAAATGACGGGGCTAAAATCCTCGTCGGGCCGCTGTTTGCACAGGCCGCAAATGCCGCTGGTACCGCTGTTGTTGGCAACGGGATCAACGTTCTTAGCTTTTCCAATAACCCAGATATTGCAGGGGGCAACGTCTTTATCCTTGGGGATACTTTTGCAAACACTGCGGACCGCGTCGTCGGATACGCAGCATCCCAAGGCAAAAAATCTGTTGCAGCGCTGGTCAAATCAGATGCCGCAGGAACGGTCGCTGCGACGGCGGTTGAACGCGCCGCCAGAAACAATGGCGCAAGCTATGTTGGTGATGTTAAATATCAGCTTACAGCCGAAAGCGCAGTCGCGGCTATCTCGGCGACAAAATCGATGCTGGCACAAACGGGCGCAACAACGTTGGTCCTTGATGCAGACGCTGCAGGTGCCTTGATAGTCTTCGCACAATTGCTGCCAGAAGCAGGCATCAGTTCCGCCAACACACAGTTCATCGGTCTAACACGCTGGAATAAAACCAGCCCAGATGTACGCGCAACACCGGGCATCCAAGGCGCATTATTCGCGCTCAACGACACCAGCTCGACCGCATCTTTTAACCAGCGCTATTCCGCAGCTTACGGCAATGCTCCACACTTGTTGGCAGGCAAGGCTTACGACGGAATGCGCGCTGTCGGAACCCTGTTGCAAACGGGTTCACGCGATGCACTGACCCGCAAGCAGCTAACACGCAACGCTGGCTTCGCTGGCGCAAACGGTATATTCCGATTACAACCAGATGGCACAAACCAACGCGCACTGGCAGTGGCCACATTCCGCGAAGGCAAAGTCGTCGTGATTGATCCAGCACCGAGGAGCTTTGGTGGCGCCAGTTTCTAAATCTAAGTCGACAAAAACGACCATAACCGATCCCGGTGCATTGATCTGTGCGCCGGGATTGCTTTTTGATGCGCCAAAAATTGTGCAGAAAATCGCGGATCGTATTGCCGCTGCAAAAAACAATTCCGAAAAACGCGCCACAATTTCAACAGTTCTAAGCGACGGAAATATTGCTGCCCGCGCATTGATCAAAGAAACCTACCAAGCCGCCCCGCTGGAAACCCGCAAAACCACACGCGCCTATACTTATGTGACCGATCAACTGGTCAACACGACGCTGGCTTTGGTGATCGAACATCTGCATCCCCTGCACAACCCAACCAGTTCTGAAAAGATCGCGTTGATGGCTGTTGGCGGATATGGGCGCGGTGAAATGGCACCGTTTTCCGATGTGGACTTGCTGTTCCTGTCACCCTATAAAATGACCCCATGGGCCGAGAGCGTTGTAGAATCCACGCTCTATATTTTGTGGGATTTGAAACTCAAGATCGGCCACGCCACCCGCACTGTTGACGAATGTTTGCGCCTTGGTAAAGCGGACCTAACAATCCGAACAGCCCTGTTAGAAGCGCGGTTTTTGTCAGGCGATTCGGATTTGGCCGAAACGCTGGAAGCCAAACTTTGGAAGAACCTGTTTAAATCCACTGGCCCTGAATTTGTCGCGCTCAAACTTGAAGAACGCGCCTTACGCCACCGCAAACAGGGCGCGACACGGTTTCTGCTGGAACCAAATGTGAAAGAAGGCAAAGGCGGTTTGCGCGATCTGCAAACGTTGTTCTGGATCACGAAATACCTGTCAGGTGCAAAACTGGCCGCTGAAATGATCTACAAAGGCTATTTCACCAACCAAGAATACGACAATTTCGCCAAAGCTGAAAATTTCCTATGGACCGTGCGCTGCCACTTACACTTATGCGTCGGGCGCGCCGCTGAACAACTGACCTTCGACAACCAAGTCGCAATCGCAGCGGCCTTGGGCTATGAAACTAACAAAGGTTTGCTCGCGGTCGAAGCCTTCATGCAGGATTATTTCCGCCACGCCACACACGTTGGCGACTTGACCCGCATTTTCCTAACCACCCTCGAAGAACAGCACGTCAAACAACAACCTTCGTTTGGTGCGCGTTTGATGAACGCGATGCCGTGGAACCGCGATGATGACCACGCCCCAGACGGCTATAAAATCCAGCACGGCCGCCTTGCGATTGAAAACGAAAAAACGTTTCTCGCCAATCCAATTAACTTTTTGCGTATCTTTGAACAGGCGCTTGCCTCGGATATTTTGATCCACCCGGATGCCATGCGCCTGATCGTGGCCAACCTGCATTTGATCGACGATAATCTACGCCAAAACCCCGATGCTCAAAAGATGTTCCTGTCCACGCTTTTGGATTACGGCAACCCAGAACGCGCACTGCGCCGCATGAACGAACTCGGTGTGCTCGGCGCATTTATCCCAGAATTTCAACGCATTGTCGCGCTGATGCAGTTCAATATGTACCACCACTACACCGTTGACGAACACACGATCCAGTGCATCTCTAACCTTGCGCGTATCGAAAAAGGCGAGCTGAAAGAGAGCCTGCCCGTCGCCTCTGGTATCTTAGAAGACGGTGTTGATCGCAAGGTTCTGTACGTCGCGATGTTGCTGCACGATATCGGCAAAGGCCTGCCCGAAGATCACTCCATCGCGGGTGGGCGTTTGTGCCGTGAAATCGCGCCACAACTGGGGCTTTCACCGGCTGAAACCGAAACCGTCGTTTGGCTGGTGGAACACCATCTTTTACTTTCAGACGTTGCGCAAAAACGCGATTTGTCCGATCCGCGCACCGTGCGGGAATTTGCCAAAATTGTAAAAACCACGCCGCGTTTAAACCTGCTCACCGTCCTTACCGTCTGCGATATTCGCGGTGTTGGCCCCGGGACGTGGAACAACTGGAAAGCACAACTGATCCGCGATCTCTACCGCTTCACCCGAATGGCGTTGCGCGAAGGGGTCGATAAAGTTGGCGAGCTGCATTCCCCGACTGAGGCTCAAGACGCGTTTCGCAAAGCCATGCCAAAATGGTCCGAGGACCAATTCACAGCAGAATTTGAACGCCACTATCCCGCCTATTGGCAGGGCGTTGATACCGAAACCCACAAGGTCTTCGCGACCCTGATGGCCAAAGCTACGACCGCCGAAATTGCCTCAGACATCAAACCAGACAATGACCGCGACGCGACCCGCGCATGTTTTGTTATCCAAGACCACCCAGGCATCTTTTCACGGCTTGCAGGCGCGCTTGCCCTCGTTGGTGCAAACGTCGTGGACGCGCGCAGCTACACCTCCAGAGACGGCTTTGCGACCTCGGTTTTCTGGGTCCAAGATACCGATGGCAAACCGTATGAAAAATCCCGATTGGCGCGTTTGCGCACGATGATCAACAAAACCCTCAAAGGCGAAGTCGTCGCACGCGAAGCCCTAAAATCCCGCGACAAAATCAAAAAACGCGAGCGCGATTTCAATGTGCCCACGGTCATCACGTTTGATAACACGGGCTCAGATATCTACACCATAATCGAGGTAGACACCCGCGACCGCGACGGCCTGTTGTTCGACCTCACCAAAACCCTGTCCAACAGCAACATCTACATCGCCAGCGCAGTCATCGCGACCTACGGCGTACAGGCCGTGGATGTGTTCTACGTCAAAGATATGTTTGGTCTAAAACTCCACACACTTGCGAAACAAAAAAAGATTAAGGCCGCACTGACCGCCGCCATCGAAATCGGCGAAGAGGTCGCAATGTCATGACGCCGAAATCCAATCCAATCCGCCTGCTCACCAGCTTCTTCAGCGTAAGCGTTTGGACCCTTGCCAGCCGCGTCATGGGCTTTGTGCGCGAAATAATGTTCGCCAGCTTTTTCGGGTCTTCCGCCACCGCCGAAGCCTTTCAAATCGCGTTTGCCCTGCCAAATATGTTCCGCCGTTTCTTCGCAGAAGGCGCATTCAACATGGCCTTTGTGCCGATGTTTTCGAAAAAGTTGGAAAACGACAAAGACGCAAAGGCATTCGCCCAAAACGCGATGGCAAATTTGGCGACGATCCTGATTATTCTAACCGTTATCGCCCTCATCGCGATGCCGTGGTTCGTGCTGGCGACTGCTTCTGGTTTTGCAGGCGATGAGCGCTTCGATTTAGCCACCGATTTTGGCCGCATCACATTCCCCTACATTCTATTTATCTCCCTCGCGGCACTGCTGTCTGGTGTCCTGAACGCCCTTGGCCGCTTTGCCGCCGCCGCCGCCGCACCGGTGTTTCTCAACATCATCCTCGTGGGCGCAATGACGCTGGCGTACCTACAGGGCTATGATGTCGGCAACGCATTGGCGTGGGGCGTCCCCGTTGCAGGTGTCGCGCAACTCGCCATCGTTTGGATCGCCGCAAAACGCGCTGGCATTCGATTGATGCCGCAAATCCCCCGCCTAACGCCCGACATGAAAAAACTAGCCATGATCGCGGCTCCTGCCATGCTTGCGGGTGGTGTCGTGCAAATCAACCTCGTGGTGGGACGCCAAGTCGCCAGCCACTTTGATGGCGCAATCCAATGGCTCGCCGTTGCGGATCGGCTCTATCAACTGCCCCTAGGCGTGGTCGGAATCGCGATCGGGGTCGTTCTTTTGCCCGATCTGTCGCGCAAACTTTCATCGGGTGATTCAGATGGCGGCCAATACGCCTTTAACCGCGCCACCGAATTTGCGCTTGCCCTAACACTGCCGGCAACCGTCGGCCTTTTGCTTGTGCCCGGCCCTGTTGTGTCCGTGCTTTTTGAACGGGGCGCATTTAACGCAACCGACAGCGCGATGGCCGCCAGCGCCTTGTCGATTTACGCGATTGGCCTGCCCGCGTTTGTGCTGCAAAAAGTATTCCAACCGCTGTATTTCGCCCGTGAAGACACCAAAACACCGTTCCGTTTTGCACTTGTGTCGATGGTCCTCAACGTGGTTTTGGCCTTTGGTTTGCGCGAACAATTCGGCTTTCTTGCGGCGGCGATTGGCACAACACTGTCTACCATCGTCCTTGTGGCATTGCTGTCTTTTGGCACCCGCAAACTTGGCCCCGAGGCACAATTCGATGCTGGCCTGAAACGCACCGCGCCACGTCTTTTGGCAGCAAGCATCGTAATGGCAATCGCAACATACGGCCTCGACGTTGTGCTGGATCCGTATTTCAGCCAAGCAGGCATCCGCTACGCAGCGCTCGCGGCCTTGATCATCGGTGCCGTCGCTGTTTATGCCACCGCGTGTTTCATTTTCGGGGCCTTCTCAAAACAAAGCCTGCGCCGACTTGTGAAACGCTAAGGCTTTAGCGACTGCGCAATCGTTCCAGCCAAAAATCCACGCCCCGTCCCTCCACTGGGCGTAAAAATGCGCACATTGGAAAGCCAACACAAAACCCGACAACGCAGTCGACCCAACCATTGCTGCCGAAAACATAGGCCATCACCGCCAAAAACACACCAAGTTGCGCAATCAACTGAAACGCCTTTAACCCAGTTTCGCCGCTCGCCCGTTGTTGCGAAAACAGTATCCAACTTAGCGCACCAATCAGCCCAAAAGACGCCGCAGACGCCCCCAGAATCGCGCTCGATGGTCCGTTAATCAGCGCCTGCAAAAACGCACCAATAATTCCGCTACCCAAATAAATCGCCAGCACAGAAAGCGACGACATCCGCTCGCCCACAAATTTCCCCAGCGCCAAAACGAACACAAGGCTGAACAGCGTGCCTACAAAATTCACATGCACAAACATGTAGGTCACAAAACGAATCATACCATCAAACGGAAACTGCCCCGTGTCCCACATCGCAAACATGGCGTAATTCGAAAACCCGTATCGGTTGGCAATCACATTGCGCCACGTCGCGCCCTCTGGCCCGCCTATGATCCCGGCCTCGCCCAATTGGAACACAATTTCAGGCGCACCGATCAACAGCGCAAGCAGGATCACCACTTGGGGCAACGGGTTTACGGGGGGTGCATCCGCGCTCGGATCAAACATAACCAAACTCTCTCAACTTGACGTGGCCAAGCCATATCGCGATAACGCGCTGGCAACAACCAATCGGAGCCTCCAATGGGCGAGTCAACTTTCACACCGCGCGTTTTTTCAGGAATTCAGCCATCAGGCAACCTGACACTCGGCAACTATCTTGGTGCCGTGAAACGTTTTGTTGAAATGCAAGAATCCGGCATTGAAACCATTTATTGCATGGTCGATTTGCACGCGATCACCGTCTGGCAAGACCCTACGACCCTGCGCCACAACACCCGCGAATTGGCTGCCGCTTATATCGCCTGTGGTTTGGACCCAAAAAAATCCATCCTGTTTAACCAATCCCAAGTGCCCGCGCACGCCGAACTTGGCTGGTTGTTCAACTGTGTTGCACGCCTTGGCTGGATGAACCGCATGACCCAGTTCAAGGACAAAGCTGGTAAAAACGCAGAAAAAACCTCACTCGGCCTTTATGCCTATCCAACATTGATGGCCGCGGATATCTTGATTTATCACGCCACCCACGTTCCTGTGGGCGAAGATCAAAAACAGCATGTTGAATTGACCCGCGATATCGCGGCCAAATTTAACCACGACTTCAAAACGGACTTCTTTCCAGAACCGGAACCGATCATCGACGGCGCCGGAACGCGCGTCATGTCACTGCGCGATGGCACCAAGAAGATGTCAAAATCTGATCCGTCCGATCTTTCGCGTATCAACATGACCGATGACGCGGACACGATTGCCAAGAAAATCCGCAGGGCTAAAACCGACGCGGACGCGTTGCCAGATAACCTAGATGACCTGAAAGATCGTCCAGAGGCCCGCAATCTGGTGAATATTCGCGCAGGGCTAACGGGTAAAACACCCCGGCAAGTGATCGAAGAGGTCGCGGGTCAGCAATTTGGCACCTTTAAACCAGAACTGGCCGATATCGCGGTAGCGCACCTTGCACCGATCACAGACGAGATGAACCGCCTGATGGGTGACGTAACCGAGATCGACCGCGTGTTGGGTGAGGGTGCAAACCGCGCCGCAGAAATCGCTGAACCGATCCTCACGAAAACCTTTGATATCGTGGGCCTGATCCGCAGCCGCTAACGTCTGCCTGCTCTCAAACCAAAAACCTACGGCTCCCAACTGGGGGCCGTTTTTGTTTCAACCACCTTGTATGAACATCGTTCATTTTATGGTAACCCCGAATCAAAAGGGACATCACATGGCACTGTGGAATCGCAAAACCATCCTTACAAATGCCATTGGCGATTGGCATACCCGTGGCTTGCTCGACAATGCAACCGCCACAAACCTGTTGGCCGATACCGATACCCAAGGCGGAAAATTTTCCTTCCAAAACATCCTGATCCTCCTTGCCGTTATCTGTCTTGGCTTCGCCACCATGACCTTTATGGCTGCCAACTGGGATGACATGGTCCGCTTGACCCGCGTCGCAGTAGTGCTCGGTTCTATGTGGGTCTTTTGGGGGGCCTCAGCACTTTTCTGATGGCGCGATCAAACCTGGTTTGCACAGGTCTTTACCCTTGGCGCCTGCGCCATGTTCGGCGCTGGCATCATGCTTATCAGCCAAATTTACCACATCCAAGGCTCGGCCAAAGACGCGACTTGGCTTTGGCCGATGAGCACCATCCTGGCGGCTGCATTCACCCGCTCCATCCCGGCCCTTGCCTTGTCCATAGCACTGTTCACAACATGGTCGTGGCTAGAACCCAGCATGTTGTCGTGGCGCAGCCCAGAATACCAATTTTCCTTCGCCGCTTACATGGCCGTCTGCGCCGCCCTCGCCTATTGGATGCAAAGCCGTTTTTGCGCCCACCTCGTCGTGCTCGCCACCGCGCTCTGGGCCGTTCCCACAGCCATGGCACTTCTTGCTGATGGGTTCGCCACCTTCCCATCAGCCCTCATTGGCAGCACATTTCTGTTGATATCCATCATGCTGTTTCCAGATCGCAACACAAATTGGTTTCGCGGCTTTGAATGCGCCGTCGTCTTTTACGCCATCGGTGTTTTCGGGGTTATGTGCTTTTTCTGGAGCGTTCAACCAACTGGACTAAAAGAGCCCGAATTCGATGTGACTGTGATTGTTGGCATAGGAACCGCCCTCACTCTGTTGTTGGTCGTACTCGCGTTCATCGCAAAACGCCAGAACCACCTCAACAGCTACGACATCATTGTCAGCACCGTATTCACCGCTCTCACCTTCATCTGTCTCACCGTTGCAGATGGCGAAGCATTGCCCTTCATGGCCCTCCTCCTCGCTGCATCCATCTGGGTTATTCGCATGGGCTGGCGCATCGAATATCGCCCAATCACCGTTTTGGGCTTCATCTCTTTCGGCCTGATGATGCTGTGGATCTACTTTGAACCCATCGGCACCCTGCTTGGCACCAGCGTCTTTTACGCCGTCGCAGGTGTTCTTTTGCTCGCGGGTGTTTTCATCGTTCCCCGCCTCACGCGAACACCTGTTAATGGAGAAGTGAAATGAACAAACGTTTCCTAATCATCGGCAATGTTTTGGTTGCGCTGCTTCAAACTGGCGTCCTCGCAAAAATCGTCACCGACCGCGCTGCGGCGTTAAATGCAGGCCAAGAAGTCATCCTTTAAACAGGCTTCGTTGACCCGCGCAATTTATTTCGCGGCCATTACACCGTGCTAAATTTCGAGATTGAGTCCATCGACAAATCAACCGTCGAAATCGTGGGTGAATACACATATTCCACACCAATCTACATCGAATTGGACACTTTTGGTGAATTCGCGCAGGCAAAACGCCTTACGCCAACCCGCCCAACCGATGCCACAGGCCCCGTCCTTATGGCGACTGTTCGAAACTTCGGATCAAACGAAAACACC
Source organism: Amylibacter sp. (assembly GCA_037625035.1). Classification (GTDB taxonomy): domain Bacteria; phylum Pseudomonadota; class Alphaproteobacteria; order Rhodobacterales; family Rhodobacteraceae; genus Amylibacter. Next base: position 6,806 of record JASJIO010000187.1, on the reverse strand, counting down.
CCGCTTTCGTTGAACCTGCCGTTTGAACGGTTTTACGCCGCAAAAACCCGCGCACTTAAGCTGAAAAACATGCAGCGCGAACGCAAACTCGGTGTCATCCTGTCTGTCGCTGACGATGGAACCGCGATGATCAAGGGCCTCACGATTAAGGGCGAAAAAATCTACGAGGAACCGCTTTACTAACACGACCACGACTCGCACTTGGCGCAGCTTTCTTTTACGGTTCGCCAAAGGGGTGCCCATGCGCGAAAATGAAAACGATATTTCCCTTTATGACTACGACGAACTCATCAATCCACACCCCGAACACAACGATTTTGACTCAATTGTCCAAACCGCCATTTCCCGTCGAGGATTTCTGTCAGGCGTCCTAACATTTGGCGCAGGCAGTTTCCTGATGGGCTCGTCCGATGCAAAGGCATCCACAACGCCGTTCGAGTTTGAACAGATTGCCGCCTCCACCGCAGACACAGTGCGCGTCCCCAAAGGCTACACCTGGGACATCGCCGTTAAATGGGACGACCCGATGTGGTCCAACACCCCTAAATTTGATCCCGAAACATGCGGAACCCCCGCATCGCAGGCGTGCGCCTTTGGCTACAACAACGATGGAATGGCACTGTTCACGTTCGGCGGTAAAACCGTTCTGGTCACAAACAACGAATACACCAATCGCAAAATAATTTGGGGCAATCGCGCAGATGGCAGACCCGAAACAGATAATGATCTATTAAAAGCCAAAATCGCCCACGGCGTTTCAATTGTTGAACTAGCCGAGCAAAACGGCAAATGGTCACCCGTGTTGGACAGCCCGTTCAACCGTCGCATCACCCCCAACACAGACATGGAAATCACCAGCCCCGCCGCTGGCCATGACCTGTTGAAAACCACCGCCGATCCGACCAGGACCAAAACCAAAGGCACATGGAACAATTGCGGCAACGGCGAAACACCTTGGGGCACTTACCTTGCCTGCGAGGAAAATTTTAACGGCTACTTCTCCTCCTCAGACAAAACCTTTGAAATATCACCAAACCTAAAACGCTATGGCATTGGCCGCTCCGATTGGGGCTACGGGTGGGCAAAAATTGACGACCGTTTCGATGTATCTAAAAATCCGAACGAGCCAAATCGCGCGGGCTACGTTGTGGAAATTGATCCATCAGATCCAACATCAACCCCCAAAAAAAACAGCCTTGGGTCGTTTCAAACACGAAAACGCAGTCGTCAAAATCGCCGCTGACGGGCGCATCGTGGTGTACATGGGCGATGATGAACGCGGCGAAAATCTGTACAAATTCATCTCTTGTGGCATTTACACAAAAGACGGCGATACCTCCAATCTGCCAACCTATGGAACACTTTACGCGGCCAAATTCCACGCCGATCAGCGGGGCGAATTGTTGGCGCTCACGCCCCAAACCTCAGGCATGACCCGCGCAGAAATCAGCATCCAAACCCGCCAAGCCGCATCAAGCGTGGACGCAACAACGATGGATCGCCCTAAATGGGTTGCCTCCAATCCAAATCGCGTTGAATCTTATGTGGCCCTAACCAACAACAAAATCCGTGGTAAAAAACCAAACGCTGGGGGCGATGATACATCCGTAAATCCAGCAACCCCTCGACGCAAAAAACCGATACGGCCAAATCCTACGCTGGGTGCATGACGACGCCAAGGCAGGATCAGCCAACATCAACGCAGGCACATGTTTAATTCCCCCGATGGCCTGTCCTTTGACAGCAAAGGAATGTTGTGGATTCAGACCGACGGCAATTACAAAAATGAAGGCGACTTTGCAGGCATGGGCAACAATCAAATGCTGGTAGGCGATTCCGCGACGGGCGAAATTCGCCGCTTTATGACTGGTCCAAATGAATGCGAAATCACTGGCATCATGTGGTCGCCAGATTGCAAAACTGCATTTGTCGGCATCCAATATCCAGGCGACAAGGGCAACAGCGCCTTCCAGAATGGCGGCAATTCTGTGCCCCGTTCCGCAATTGTCACAGTACGCCGCGATGATGGAATGCATATTGGATAATAATCGCTTAAGGTGTATTTTGGATACATCTTAAGCTTGTGCGTATATCTCAAGTAATTGAGGTATTTTTAAACTTCGGCGACGGAACATGGGACCGACGCCGTACTATACAGGTAACGAGTATCGTCATGGCCCCATCCCAGATCGTTTTGGGGTCATGGCAAAGTACCTTTAACGTTTAGCGAATAACTCAAAGCACATGCGAAACGCTCTATTCGCCAGCATCCATCTCTGCCCACATGTCCTCAACCCAGCCTTTTATAACCAGCGCCTCTTCCCAGCGATTGCTTGTTTCGCGCCCATCTGGCCCCGTCATTGCGTATTCAGGCGGCCCCAATTCGCACAAAAACACACAGTCACCGCTGGCGTTCCGCTTGCGCCAACTTTCAAATCCTTCGCGCCACCAGCCCTGAAACAGTTCAACCCATTTCTGGTTCTGCGGAAAATCCAACTGCAATTGAATTTGCTGGCGGCTCGCCACCCGCCCCTGAAAACTGTCAGAGCGTTCCAAAATTCGACTAATTAGCCCCATGTCCCGTTCACTCAACGGATACCAAAACTCGCGATCCACAACATAGTGGCTCAGGTCCGCGCACATCCGCATTTCTGGAATGGCATCCAGCAAACACAGCGTTGAATACAGATCATTCGTGATACAATTGCGATGTGCCTCAAACTGAATGGGCATGCCTTCCTGCTCAGACATTTCGATCCACTCGCGGACCACAGGGATCATGCCTTCAACCGACAGCGGCATCACTTGCCCGATCACATCCACAAAAGGCGAGCCGAAATCCTTAGCCATTTTCAACGTTTCGCGCAGGCTTTCTATTGTTTTGGGAAACGCCACAATCAGCGGCGTTAAACCTGCCTTTTCCATGATCGGCTGCACTTCGTACGCTTGGGCCACATCACCAGCCCCCAGATCAATCGCCATGCCGTGATACCCAGCACCCGCAACCATCTCGACCACCTGTTCGTAGGGCAATTTCACACCCGTTTGATCATGGGGCTGCATCGCCCAAAGGGAGGTATAAAGCTCTAAATTTCGATCCGACATAACCTTACCCCTCGGCCTGCATACGCGTAGTTCGCCCACCACTGCGCGGAATGACCCAAACCTCGTTCACCGGGTATTGGCCCTCATCTTTGGCGCGCAATTTCTTTATCACTTCGATCTGAAACTCGATCCAACCCATGCGATGCACTTCCCCCGCATTGCCCTCGATCTTCGCATTCAATTCGCGCAATTTCCAAAACGGAACGCTCGGAAAAATATGATGCGCCGTGTGATACGGCATCTGCCAACACAACCACCGCATCACTGCATTTGTGCGCGTAGATCGTGTGTTTTCCAGAATGTCATCCTCATGGCTTAGCCCCAAATGCTCGATCGTGTTTTGCATCTGATGCACGGGTTTCGTCAGGATCAGTGGCACCAACCAAAACGTCAGCGCGGCCCAAGACCCCAGCACAATCGACCCGATCAAAATGACCAGATACAATCCTAAATGCACGCGGCTTTCTTTAATCAGCTTGGCTTCCTCTTCTTGGCGCACAAACGGTTCAATAATGATCCCACGCGCACGACGCACAATCCCAAGCACCCGGTTGCGCCAATAGGTTATCCCCGACATCCACAGAAAATACGTCCACAGCGTGTACGGCTCGCGCACCAACTCCCCATCGCGATCCCAATTGCCAGTGTGGGTGTGATGCGCGAAATGCATCACCTGATCAAAATCACGCGGATAAAATTGGATGAACCCGATTATCCGCCCGAAAAATTCATTCAGTTTGCGGGTTTTAAACACCGTTGCATGGGACAACTCATGCTGCGCCGCATACAGAAAGTTCACCAGCACACCCAAAACCAAACCCGTCGCCAGAACCCACCACGTCCCCAGCGCCAGCGCGTGCAGCCACCCCGCCACGCCAATCGCACTCAGATGGCTCACCATTTGCAACCCACCATACAGATCAGAACGTTCATTCAACGCCCGCAATTCAACAGGCTCCAACAGCTTACGACGTGAAAAACTAGCTTCCATTGCGCGACTCCTTGCATCCAGATGTGCACCAATCTTACAATTTGATTTCTTTCAGCACTAATGGCATATTCGCAGCCAACACATGAAAGAAATTTGTATGTTATTGCCGCCCCTGCAATCCATTACTGCACTTGAAATCCTTGATCGCCTCGGTTCCATCAAGGCCACCGCGATTGAATTAAACCTCACCCAATCCGCGGTAAGCCACAAAATAAAAACCCTCCAAACAACCCTCGGCTTCCCTCTTACGCTCGCACACGGACGCGGCCTTTTGCTCACCTCGCAAGCCCGCCAATACGTCCGCTCCATCCGTCCCGCACTCACCGCATTGCAAGACGCGCATCAAGAAATTTCTACCGCTTCTGGCTCACTCACCATATCTTGCGCCTCTGGTTTCGCCTCCTACTGGCTTGCCCCGCGCCTCTCAGAATTTCGCCACCTGTTTCCCGAAATCGCCCTGCATCTGCGCACCCAACCCGACGCCGCCGCCGACCTCAGCATTCAGTTCGTGCCCCACACACCAAATACCGAACCGCTCATGCGCATCCACTTCTTTCCCGTCTGCGCGCCGAACTATGCCATCGAACAACCAATCCCCAAACGCGCCGCAGATCTCGATTCAAACCAACTGCTGCACCTTACAACACACCAAGATTGGGACGCGTGGCTTTCCACACAAAACGCGGTGCTAGATACCCACAAAGGTGTGGTTTTCGATGATGTTCAAATCATGTTAGCGGCCACAACCGCAGGCCAAGGCCTCTCGCTCGGGGATCGCCTCACCTGTGACCACGCCCTGCGATCTGGCACGCTCATCCGCCCCTACACCGGCGAAATCCTGTCAGACAAAGCTTACGTTCTCACCATCGGCAAAGGCGGACGAACGCCGTCCTCCACCGCATTCGAGGCTTGGCTGAAAGAGAAACTGACCTAGCCGCCACGCCAAATTAACCGTCATTTTGGCTAAATTTTGGTGCGAGATACTGTTTCCATCTGCCAAACCGTTAATCATCAAGGCTGAATCCACCTTTACACCTTGGGCGCAACCGCGTACCTGCGCGTCAACCAACCAAAGGTATTCCCTGTGAAACAAGCCCTCGCCGATGCGCTCGAGCAGCGCGGCTATGATTCTCTGACCCCTGTCCAAGAGGCAGTGACCGATCCCAAACTCGGCACATCAGATCTGCTTGTTTCCGCACAAACAGGCTCGGGTAAAACTGTCGGCTTCGGCTTGGCGCTCGGCCCAACCTTGCTCAGCGAAGAAGAATCCTTTGGCCAAGCAGGAAAACCCCTCGCACTGGTGATCGCACCAACCCGCGAACTGGCGATGCAAGTCATGCGCGAATTATCGTGGCTTTACGCCAAAGCCCACGCGAGCGTCACATCGTGCGTTGGTGGCATGGACATGCGCGATGAACGCCGTGCATTGGGCCGTGGCGCGCACATCGTTGTCGCAACACCGGGTCGTTTGCGCGACCACATTATGCGCGGCACGATTGATCTGTCAGGCATCCGCGCCGTTGTTTTGGACGAAGCAGACGAAATGCTCGACCTTGGCTTTCGCGACGACCTCGAATTCATCCTAGAAGCATCACCAGCATCCCGCCGCACCTTGATGTTTTCTGCAACGGTCCCGCGCACTATCGCCAACCTTGCCAAGAAATTCCAAAACGACGCGGTGCGCGTTTCCACAGTATCCGAACGCTCCCAACACGCGGACATCGAATATCACCTTATGACAGTCGCCATGCGCGACGAAGAAAAGGCGATCATTAACGTCCTGCGCTACTACGAATCCCCGGGCAGCCTGGTGTTTTGTAACACCCGCGACATGGTGAACCGCCTCACAACACGCCTGTCAAACCGTGGCTTTTCCGTCGTGTCCCTGTCTGGCGAACTTTCCCAGAATGAGCGTACCCACGCCTTGCAAGCCATGCGCGATGGCCGTGCCCGCGTTTGCGTTGCCACCGATGTGGCCGCACGCGGCATCGACCTTCCAAACCTAGATTTGGTGATCCACGCTGACCTTCCACAAAGCGCCGAAGCATTGCTTCACCGCTCTGGTCGCACGGGTCGCGCTGGTCGCAAAGGCGCATCCATCCTGATCGCCAACCCCAAGGCCGTGCGCAAAGCAAACCGCCTGTTGCAAACTGCAAAACTAACCGCAAAATCTGGCCAAGCACCCTCCGCTGAAGCCGTAAAAGCGCAAGACGAAACGCGCATGATGTCCGACGACGCATGGCAAGTTGCACCAGCCAAGGCCGAAGCAGAGAGCATCGCGAAACTGCTGGAACTTCACGAACCAGCTCAAATCGCCGCCGCATATCTGCGCCTGTACCGCTCCCGCCAAACTGCACCAGAGGAATTGGGCGAACCAGCAGCGTTCGATCCATCCGAAGCAAAACGCTCCTTTGGTCCATCCGTCTGGTTCTCTGTTAAAGGTGGCCAAGACGAGGGCATGGAAGTGCGCCGTTTCCTTCCGAAATTGTGCAAAATCGGTGGCATCACCAAAGACGACATCGGTGCAATCCGCGTGCAGCACACAGAAACCCTCGTGGAAATCCGCGCAGGCAGCGTCGAAGGTTTTTTGAAATCCATCGGTCCAAAAGCCGAGTTCGACAATAATGCCCCAATCACCCAAATCAAGGCCCCAAGTGCTGCACAACGTGGCCCAAAACCAAAGTTCGTCCCGAAAAAATCAACGGGCCCA
>JASJIO010000186.1:0-4251 GCA_037625035.1 Amylibacter sp. | reverse complement strand
GAGACCAATCAGAACAACGCTGATTCCAATCGAAATATGCGTGCCCAATTTGCCGATGATACGCAGCGGATGTGCGAATTTAACAAGGTCCATTCCAAACGGAATAAGGATACGTGATGCAATCAACAATGCACCAGCCACATGCACAGCGATGCCGTTGCCACCAGACATTTCAGCAAGCATCAAAACGATCAACGCGATAGGCACGAAATCTGCAAAATTCGCGTGAATGCGAACCTTCAGTGCCAATTCCATGTCGTCGCCATGTAAAATGGACAGGCCAGCCGCAGAGCGCGCCTTAATAACCCGCATCGTGTAAACAAGAAAAATAACAGCCAAAAACGCTGCATAAAGAGGGGTGATTTGAAACAGCATTTTAATTTCTTTTTTGTTGGTCTCGACTAACAAGACGAACGACAACCGCCCAAATCGACAAACATTTTCAAAAAAGTTGAAAAAAAATTGAAAAGGCCCGCCTTGCACCCTTTCGCGCCTGCCCCGGTTCCAGTAATAAGCCCACAAAACAACGCGCTTTGGGGGCTATTTTCATGACCGAACCAGCAATCACCGAAAAACTAATCGCTGATCACGGACTAAAGCCAGACGAATACCAAATGGTGCTCGACATTATTGCCCGCACACCGACCTACACAGAGTTGGGCATCTTTTCGGCCATGTGGAACGAGCATTGCTCCTATAAATCCTCCAAAAAATGGCTCCGCACCCTGCCGACAACTGGCCCTCAGGTCATCTGTGGTCCGGGCGAAAACGCGGGCATCGTCGATATCGGTGATGGCCAATGCGTTGTTTTTAAAATGGAAAGCCACAACCACCCATCCTACATCGAACCTTACCAAGGTGCGGCAACGGGCGTTGGCGGCATTTTGCGCGACGTCTTTACAATGGGCGCACGTCCAATTGCTGCGATGAATTCACTGTCTTTTGGTGAAATCAGCCATCCAAAAACAAAATCCCTTGTTGCTGGCGTTGTCGAAGGCGTCGGCGGTTACGGCAACTGTTTTGGCGTCCCAACTGTTGGCGGTGAACTTCGATTCCACGAAGCCTATAACGGCAACTGCCTTGTAAACGCCTTCGCGGCTGGCCTCGCAAATACTGATGAAATTTTCTATTCCGCCGCCTCTGGTGTTGGTATGCCCGTTGTTTACCTTGGTGCAAAAACGGGTCGCGACGGTGTGGGCGGCGCAACAATGGCGTCCGCTGAATTTGATGACACAATCGAGGACAAACGCCCAACCGTTCAAGTGGGCGACCCTTTCACCGAAAAACGCCTGATGGAAGCCACGTTGGAGTTGATGCAAACTGGCGCTGTAATTTCGATCCAAGACATGGGCGCCGCTGGCCTTACGTGTTCCGCCATTGAAATGGGCGACAAAGGCAATCTCGGCGTACGCCTAAACCTAGAAGACGTGCCAATCCGCGAAGCCAGCATGTCAGCCTATGAAATGATGCTATCTGAATCCCAAGAGCGCATGTTGATGGTTCTAAAACCCGAGCTAGAAGCCGAAGCAAAGGCCGTGTTCGATAAATGGGACCTCGATTTCGCGATTGTCGGTGAAACCATCGCCGAAGACCGCTTCCTTGTGATGCACAACGGCGAGGTCAAGGCCGACCTACCTCTCAAAGCGCTGTCAGGAACCGCCCCAGAATACGACCGCCCTTGGGTGGAAACACCCACACGCCCTGCCCTGACAGATGCACCAACTGTGAACGCAGGCGAAGCACTCCTCGCGCTTCTATCGACCCCAAACTATGCATCACGCGCGTGGGTCTATGAGCAATATGACACGATGGTTATGGCTGACACAGTCAAACGCCCGGGCATGGATGCAGGCGTTGTGCGCGTTCACGGCACACCCAAAGCACTGGCCTTCACATCCGACGTGACGCCGCGCTATTGCAAAGCCAACCCCTATGAAGGTGGCAAACAAGCTGTCGCCGAAGCCTATCGTAATCTGTGTGCAGCGGGCGCAAAGCCCCTTGCAACCACCGACAACATGAACTTTGGCAATCCAGAAAAGCCAGAAATCATGGGTCAATTTGTCGGCTGTATCAAAGGCATCGGCGACGCGGTTTCTGCGCTCGATATGCCAATCGTGTCAGGCAACGTGTCCCTGTACAATGAAACCGACGGAACGGGCATTTTGCCGACCCCCACAATTGGCGCAGTTGGCCTTATGACCAACCTCGATCAAATGATCGGAACTGCCCCGAACGTTGATGACACGATCGTTCTTCTGGGCGAAACCACGGGGCACCTCGGTCAATCCGCCCTTCTCAAAGAATTGTTCAACCGCGAAGACGGCGATGCACCGCACGTTGATCTAAAGGCTGAATGGGCCGCGGGCGAACTTGTTCGGGCGTTACAATCAAACAAATTAATTACCGCTGCACATGATCTGTCCGATGGCGGCCTCGCGCTTGCTGCCACCGATATGGCACTTGCTGGTAATACGGGCATCACGTTGAAAGACGGCGACACAGGCTGGTTCTTTGGCGAAGACCAAGCCCGCTATCTGATCGCAACATGCCACCCAGACGCAGTTCTGGCCGTCGCCAAATCCGCCGGCGTTCCCGCCGAAGTGATTGGCAGCGCCACAGGAACCGATGTAACATTAGGTGCAACGTCTGTACCGCTCGCCACATTGCGCGATGCCTTTTCAACTGGCCTACCAAAAGCGGTCGCCTAAGCTCGATCAAAGGAATACAAAATGCCAATGACAGCCCCCGAAATCGAAACATTGCTGCGCGAAACGTTTCCAGATGCCGAAATCACCGTCCAAGGTGATGATGGCGTTCACATGGCCGCACATGTCGTTGCCAAAGAGTTCATCGGTAAAAACCGCGTTGCCCAACAACGCATGGTTTACGGCGCACTCAAAGGCAAAATGGATGGCGCATCTGGCGAATTACACGCGCTGGCCCTAACAACAAAGGCCCCTGAGTGAGCGACTCCACACTCATTCTACTGATGTTGGTGGCGATCCCATTGTTGATCCTAACGATTGTCGTCATGGTGTTGCGATTACGTGCAAAAATACGCAATGATCTGCGCAAAGACAGCCCAGAATGAGCTTTTTGTACACTCTTCTGGCCTTCACAGGCGTCGTTCTTTATCTACTCTTGCGCTCTAAACTGCGCGAAGAGCGTTTTTTGAAATCCAATCAACATCATACCCAACGACACACGATCCACGCCAATACATCCGAATCTGGGCATGTCCACACCTAATATGTGACCAAAGACCCAGATGAATACGCCAAGATATTCGTCCCCAAAGACCCAAAAAACCAATAACGCCTGCCCCAATAAGACATGCCATTGTGTTCTTCAGCTGCGTTGATATATCAACAGACAACACTGGCCAGACCACGGCCCGACCGCAAAAGGATAAACCGATGACCGATGCAAATGCACAAATTCAAGATACCGTAACCAACAACGACGTTGTTTTGTTCATGAAAGGCACGGCTTCGATGCCTCAGTGTGGGTTTTCATCCCGCGTGGCTGGCGTGTTAAACTACATGGGCGTGCAATTTTCTGATGTGAATGTATTGGCGGACGATGCTGTACGCCAAGGCATCAAAGATTTCTCTGATTGGCCAACAATTCCACAGCTTTACGTCAAAGGTGAATTTGTCGGTGGCTGCGATATTATCACTGAAATGATGCTTTCTGGCGAACTTGACACGCTTTTCGCAGAAAACGGCGTCTCTTATGACAAAGACGCCGCTGATAAAATTCGCGAAGCGAACTCTTAATTCTTCATCAATGATGATGCTTAAAAGCCGGTTTATTCGGCCTTTTTTAGTGTTTCAGCAGCACCTTCAACACGAGTCACCATGTCTTTGATGGTCTCAATCGCCGCGTCGCGTTGTTCTGTGGTTTTGTTAGCTTCAGCCTGAACTTCCGCCAATTCCGCTTTGATTTCAGCCAATTCCGCTTGGGCCGCGCTCAGTTGTGCTTCAGTTTTCTTTGCCAGCTTTGATGCACCCGCATCAACGGCACTACCTTTGCCGCTTGTTTTCAACTGATCTTCAAGGCTGGCCGTTTTATCCGCCAACATCAAACCGGCCATCAACAGCATACGCGTTTCTGGCATACGCCCAAGGGCTTCGTTCAACGCCCCCGCTTCGTTGTCCAACATCCCAGCCGCAGAGTGCAAAAAATGTTCTTCGCCCTTACGACAAGCAACCTCGAACTCACGTCCACCGATTTTAATTTTTACATCAG
>JASJIO010000185.1:0-4579 GCA_037625035.1 Amylibacter sp. | reverse complement strand
CGTCTCTTGAGAGATCTTTTTCGCCACGTGTTACGCTGGTTAATTGTCTTGGGCCGCTATTTTGGACCTAAACAATTTTAACCAATGTTTTCGATGGACACGCAAACTCTCACCAACGTGTCCGCCTGTTTTTCTCTTGATCAAGCAGTCCGTCTCCTCAACGTCCCGCGTGCTAATCAAAGATGCTACGCGCGTGCAATTTTTCAGTCAATGGGACGACGGTCCATATAGAGGAACGTCATTCTTGTGTGAATCACGCCGCCGCTACCATAAGGACGCCAATAATTGCCAATGCCACTGCTACCATGATCAGCAGGCCCGGCCGCGCTTCAATTCGAAATACAATCGTGGATAGAAAAATTGAAAAGAACACCTCGAGCGAGGAAATCATCACCACCGTCGAGACCTTTTCATATGCAAGGGCAGTAAACATCAGGATCTGTCCCAGCGACACCAAAACAGCAGCGCCCATGATGTTTCTGTCAATATTCACAAACAGAGTTTTGAACATCGGCCTGTAACTTTTTAAAATAATTGCAAGAAAAGTGAACCCCAGGAAGCCTGAAAGGGCGCTGATAAACGTGCCAAAGGCGGGCGCGTCCATGTAATTCAGCCCCGATTTCCTAAAGATGTAGGCAATCGCGTAAGCGAAGGCCGCTGTGGCACCGATCATATATGCGATTGGTGGTGGCTGTTTCGTATTGGTGTGACCCTTCCGAAAGCTATCGTTTATGAGGATGCCGAAAGCAAAAGCGATCAGAAGCAGGCCCATAAGATCGAAACGTGTCACAGTCTCGGACAGAAAAAATGCGGCCAGCAAAACAGAAAAGAACGGGTTGAGGCGTTTCACGGCAGAGGCGCGTGTTACCCCGAGCCGTCTGATTGAATCAAAAACCAAAGTTCGCCCGAACATCATCGCAGCGATTCCCGCGAGCGCGAAAGATCCTAGTCCAATGACTGTATCCCTTGACGCTGATAGATCAAGGCGGCCAGCTTCCAGGACAAGAAACAGCGTAAAAGAAAAAGCGATTGTGATAAGAACCGAAAACAAGACGCCTTTGTCCCCTTTTGATCCTGACGTTCTGGAAATGACGATGTTGAAAAGCGCAAACGATAGTGCGGAAAGCACTGCCAGTGTTTCGCCTAAATACCCCGGCACTATGCGATCCTACGGTTTAATGATTTCATGATGTCCGATCCAGACTTCTCACCTTTGCTAGTTCGGGGAATTTTCTGAACCAGATACCTGCAACGGCCAGCGTGCCGATGCCACCGATCAATACTGCTCCGACTGGCCCTAAGAAAGTCGCCATTGTGCCAGCCCTAAAAGCCCCAACTTCGTTTGATGCGCCAATAAAGACCTGATTGACAGCGTTGACACGTCCACGCAGCTCGTCAGGCGTCCACAGTTGGATCAGCGTGCTTCGGACGAAAACACTCACCATGTCCGCACCGCCCAGAATTGTCAGAGCTATGACTGAAATCCACACGGTTTCCGATACTGCGAATACCGTTGTAAACGTCCCGAAGACAGCAACTGCAATGAACATTGCTTTGCCTGCGTAGTCCTTGATCGGGTTCGACATCAGGTAAATCCCGACAACAAGCGCCCCGATCCCGGGTCCAGCACGCAGTAATCCCAATCCTGCAGGTCCAATATCAAGGATGTCTCGTGCATAGACCGGTAGAAGCGCAACAGCACCCCCAAGCACGACCGCAAACAAATCCAAAGAGATCGCGCCCAGCACAATTTTCTGCGTCCAAATATAGCGGAACCCCGCAGTAAGGGTTTCCCAGTTTGTGGCGCGTTTTGCCGGGTTTTGATTGAGCTTTGGGAGGCGCACCATCAAAACAGACGATAACATGAACAGCGCAATTGACGTGCCATAGGCTGCGTATGGGCTTAGCCCGTAAAGTAGACCACCGGCGACGGGCCCGCATATCGTCGCTACCTGCATTCCGCTCGACGTTGTTGCGATCGCGCGGGATAGCTGTGCGGGTGGCACGAGGTTTGCAATGATGGATTGACGCGCAGGGTTATAGAACGCCCGCGCCGTTCCAAACACCGCCATCAATAAAAACACTAGACCAACCTGAGGCACGCTTTGCGCTGTCAGAAAAACCAGCCCCGCGGCACCCGCCGCCATAATCAACAAACTGATACCAACAATCGTGCGGCGTGGAAAACGGTCTGCGACGGCGCCGGTTACGAAGACTAACAAGAGTGCGGGTGCGAATTGTGAAAGTCCGATCAACCCGAGGTCGAAAGGATCGCGGGTCAGGTCATAAACCTGCCAACCTACCGCGACGGTTTGTATCTGGATTGCAAATCCTGTCGAAATCAACGCGAGCCAGTAGTTGCGAAACCCAACGTTTTCAAACGAAGTAAGACTCGCTTCTACCCGATTGCTGAAAGCCATCCGCATTAGGGTACGGGTCCGTCGGATCCAAAACCCGCACGCCGTGCCCAGTATTGCCAGGTTCTGTCATAGCCTTCACCGGGCTTTGCATTGCCAAGGCGGGATTGAATTAGGTCGATCTCTCGATCGGACAGATATTTCACCGCACCAAGTTGCATGGCAGCCGCCTGCAATTGCGCGTTCACATCAAGATAAATTGCTGTGTACACCGCTTCGCGGATTGAACGGCCAACTGCCGTGGATCCATGCCCGCGCATTAGTGCCGCCCGACCATCCCCAAGCTTAGCCGCGAAATCGTCGCCCATATCATTACTGGAAATCAACAGGTTGGTGTCCCCGAACGCATCACTGGATCCCAGACAGGAATGTCATGACCCAATACACCACAAGAATGCAGCAACGGGCGGATTTGCGTTTCAGTGATGCCAAACGGAATGACACCACGAGAATGGCTGTGCACGACAGATTGCACGTCAGCGCGCGCAGCCATCAATGTGCCATGAATGAATTGTTCTAGAAACGGTTTTCGATCATCATGAACGGCCGTCCCGTCCAGACTGAATTCAACGATATCACCAAGCGTGACAAGTTCCAGCGCGACAGCGCGGGCCAGAAAGAACCGCTCAGGATTGTCGGGGTCGCGCACACTGATATGCCCGAAGGCATCGCAAACCCCCTCTTTGGCGAGGATTCGCCTAGCGATAACGAGATCGCCCATAAGTGCTGTGTGGTCTGGCATGGGACGTCCCCCTTTGGCTAAAAGTGTAGGGGCGGCATTTGTTTTCGAAAAGCCAATCCAGAACGGCGTTCTGCTTGAAAGAACGCTGTGCGATGCCGTTTTGAAACACCCACAGGCCCGACTATGATCTTTCTTAGGCGGAATAAAGGAGACTGGTTTGCGTATAACTCAGGTGCTGATTGTCGGGGCAGGGCCCGTCGGGCTTACGCTTACGCTTGCGATTGATCTGGGCCAGCAAGAGGCTTTATTGCACAGATGCATGAGAGATTCCTTGGTTGACACCAGTGTGGTAGCTGGCGGGCCATGAGCAGTTGGTCCCCTACGAAGTACAAGACCAGGAATTGGCCTTCGTACAATAAAGCGCCGAAGCAGCGCGGTTCGCTATCGATCTGGTTTGATGCTGAGATGCCCTCGCAAGCGCGGCCGTCAGCGCGAGTTTAGCGACGCGGCAATCCAGGTTTGTCTTACTATTAAGGTGCTGTTCGGCTTGCCTCTTAGGCAAACGACCGGGTTCGTCGAAAGCTTGTTGCGACTGGCGGGCCTTAACTGGAAAGTCCCGGACTTCAGCACACTGTGCCGCTAACAGAAGACGCTGAACGTCGCTCGGAGCGCCGCCGCCATCATCCCGCCGCGTAAAAAATGCTCAACTTTGGAAGCCAACTACCGCAGGCACTATTGCGAGAAACGAAGCCATAAGGACCAACAAATATCTTGGTCGGGCGTTGTGGCGAAAGTTGACCGGGTATCACCGTAGAAGCCGCGCAGAGACAAAAATGAACTGCGTCAAACTGCTTGGCCAAGGGCTCATGGCCCGAGACCTCGACCGGCAGGTTGCACAGCTCCAAGTCAGGATCGCAGTGCTCAGTCGCTACACAGCTCTTGGCATACCCGTTACAGCGCCCGTAGGATAAGTCCGTCCGGGGAAAGGGGAAGTGGTCTCAAACACCGATTTGTGCAACAAAGCCCCGATACCCTTGGTCATTAAAAAAGTGCTCTGCTGCGCAACTTTAACTCATAGCTCACTTCCTTAAACAGAAACGTGGCCTACCTTACTGTCACCCAAGAACAGACATGTGAAAAACTGATGGATATTTTAAATACAAACATTGTACCAATTGATGCTGTCATCACTTGGGTCGATGGGAGCACTGCATCCCATCGTCGTGAACGCGCCAAATACATGGAAAAAGTAGCGGACCCGCTTCATGAAAATGCGTCTAACCCCCATCGATGGGACAATAATGATGAAATCCTTTATTGCCTGCAATCCATCGAGAACTTCGCGCCTTGGACGCGTAAAATATGGATCGTTATAGATAGCGAGATCCCGAACCTAACGTCACTCTCTGATCAACTGCAGGTCAAGGTCAACTTCGTATTCCATCGTGATATTTTTAATAAATTCAGCACAGCTCTTCCA
>JASJIO010000184.1:0-6828 GCA_037625035.1 Amylibacter sp. | reverse complement strand
TAAGAGCTTTCCAAGCTTGGGGTGAGGGTTCGATTACCTCTACCCGCTCCAAAAGACCTCGCAGTCGTCGAGATTGCTAGTTTTCGGCCTGCATAAAACGCAAGCAGGCACGATATGGCACAAGATAAAAATATTGAATCCGATCCGTTGACGCGGGAAAAATCCAAAACTGTTGGGCCGTTGCGTGGATTGGCACCGTATTTAAAACCTTACAAAGTGATGATCGCGCTGGCGGGTCTTGCGTTGGTTGTGACGGCTGGCTTGTCGTTGATTTTACCGCTGGCGGTGCGCCGTGTGGTCGATGGGTTTTCGGCAGGCACGACAGGGCAGATGGATCAGTATTTTGGTGCTGCCATTGCGGTTGCTGCGTTATTGGCCGTAGGCACGGGGTTTCGGTATTATTTCGTGACACGGTTGGGCGAACGGGTTGTGGCCGATATTCGCATGGCGGTTTACAATAAAATGATCGGCATGAGCCCTGCGTTTTTCGACAAATTGATGACGGGCGAGGTGTTGAGCCGTATCACTACGGATACGACGTTGATCCTGTCGGTGATTGGCTCCTCTGTGTCGGTGGCACTGCGTAACGTGTTGATTTTCTTTGGCGGTTTGGTGTTGATGATGTTCACCTCCGCCAAGCTGATGGGGGCGGTTTTGTTGATTGTTCCACTGGTTTTGGTGCCGATTTTGGTGCTCGGGCGGCGGGTCCGCACGTTGAGCCGCGATAATCAGGATAAGATTGCGGAAAGTTTGGGCAATGCAAATGAAACGCTTCTGGCATCGCAAACGGTGCAGGCGTTTACCCATGAGGGCATCAGCCGCGCGCGGTTTGGCGGGCTGACGGAACAGGCGTTTGACGCGGCGCGACAACGCATTGGCGCGCGCGCTTGGATGACGGTGATCGTGATTTTCCTAATCTTTACCGGCATTGTTGGTGTGCTGTGGCTGGGCGCGCGGGATGTGCGCAATGAGGTGATTTCGCCCGGTGCGCTGGTGCAGTTCTTGATTTACGCGATTCTGGTGGCCGGCGCGGTGGCTTCCCTGTCCGAGATTTGGTCAGAGTTGCAACGTGCAGCGGGTGCTACGGAGCGATTGGTGGAATTGCTGACGGCGCAAGATCCTGTTGTGGACGCAGTGAATGCTGGTGCGTTGGCGGCCCCTGTGAAGGGTGCAGTTTCCTTTGAAGGGGTCACGTTTCGATATCCGTCACGGCCCAAGATTGCGGCGCTTGATGGGTTTGATCTGAACATCAAAGCGGGCGAAACGATTGCGTTGGTTGGGCCGTCTGGGGCGGGTAAATCGACGGTGTTTCAGCTGTTATTGCGCTTCTTTGATCCGTCCATCGGGCGGGTGACAATTGATGGCACAGATATCGCTGGCGTGCTGCGTGAAGATTTCCGTAGACACATTGCCTATGTGCCACAAGACTCTGTTATCTTTGCAACATCTGCGATGGAGAACATTCGATTTGGCCGCCCTGACGCGACGGACGCGGAGGCTATTGCAGCTGCCAAGGCGGCGGCGGCGGATGAATTTTTGATGGCGTTGCCCGAAGGCTACGACAGTTTTGTTGGCGAACGTGGCGTGATGCTGTCTGGTGGGCAAAAACAGCGGATTGCGATTGCGCGTGCGATTTTGCGTGATGCACCTGTTTTGTTGCTGGATGAGGCGACTTCGGCGCTGGATGCAGAAAGCGAACGGTTGGTTCAGGCAGCGTTTGATACGTTGTCACAGGGTCGCACGACGCTGGTTGTGGCGCATCGGCTTGCCACTGTGAAACGCGCGGATCGGATCATTGTTTTGGATGGTGGGCGCGTGGTGGCGCAGGGCACACATGATGCGTTGGTGGCCGAGGGCGGGCTGTACGCGCGGCTGGCACGGTTGCAGTTTACCGATGGATTTAACGAGGTTTGAGGGGCTGAGACGCGGGCCGAGACCCAATCTGTCAGATTGTTGGGACGCAGCGATATCGGTATTCAACTTCTTGCTCATTGGGAAAATTGCCTTGGAAGATACCGCATTTATTACCTTGCCTGATACAAATATCCGCGTGTTGGCGTGTCCCAAAGAACTTGATTTTCATGATAGGCAGTCGATTTTATTGCCCAAGTCAATCAGTCCATTGGAGGCTTGGCGGATAGTGATGTCGCGCCCGTCCGTTGTGTTGAAAGTGGCGTTCAAAGTTAGGGACGTAATTTCTGGGTTGTTTGATGTGAAACTGATCGGAGGCTTTTCGAGCGATACGCCTAATTCTGTTTTGGTCGGCCAAAAACTAGATTTCTTCCTTGTGGAATATACGTCAGAGGATGTTTTGACCCTGTCGGAGCGGGATCGGCATTTGGATGTTTTGACCTGCATTTCGCGGGTTGAAAATGAACTGACAATCACGTCATCTGTGCAAACACACAATGGTTTTGGGCGTGTATATATGATGCCTGTTGGCCCTGCGCACCGCTGGATTGTGCGCCTATTTCTGCGTCGTATTCATAAAGAACTGGCATAGAATTTTAATACAGCAATGCGTCGCGGTATTCTTGTGGCATGTCTGTGAATTCTGCCGCCTGCCACACGATTAGGCGTGCCGCGTTGAACCAGATCGCCAATGTTTCGCGTACTGTTAGGCGAATGCCTGCTTTGATGCGTTCACCGCGAAAACGACGTGCATGAACGAGGGTGATTTTCTGTGCACCGAAAGCCTTGAACGTGGCCCAGCTGCGGGGCAGGTGGAAGCCTTCGGTCACGAGGACGATGTGTTTTGCGCCCTGCCAATTTGATTTTGAGAACAGCGCGTTTTGGAGGGTGGAATAGGATTTCCCTTCAAAGCTGGTGGCGGTTTCAGGTACGCCATCCGCGATGGATCGCGCTGCCATTTGATGCCCAGCGGAGGGCGCATTTGGCGACGCCAAGCCGCCTGTGAAGTGGATGCGCGGCGCAACGCCTGCCAAAAACAGCTGAGTTCCGCGATCAACGCGAACGGTGGAGGAGGTGTGAAGCGTACCTTTGGGGGACATGCCGCCGCCAAGAACGATGATCAAATCTGCTTTGATATTAACGGGTTCCCAGTAGGGTTGCAGCGTGGCGTAGCCTGCCACAAACGCAAGTGTGGCGATGTAGATCACGACGATCCAGGCGATCAGTCTGCGGAGGAAACGAAAAAGCGACACTTGGTTCTCTGGTTTGGGTCAAATCCCAGCGCCAAGGCTGGACCTGCTGCGCGGAATAGGCCATATAAGGCGATGTCAGACAAGGTTGCAAAACCCCCTGTTTGGCGACAGAAACGCAAGAGTGTTTGAAAAGGCGATAAACCGCCGAAATGCTTGGACTTAAAAGCGTAAACAAAGAGTGGTGCTATGCTGAAATCAATTTTGCGGATTTTTACTTGGTGGGATGGTCAGACGCTGAACACTCAGTTCTGGTCTTGGCGCAATGGCGTAAAGGTCGGTGATGATGGCGAGGGCAACCGGTTCTATGAGAATCGCGATGGATCGCGTCGCTGGGTGATTTACAACGGCGAAGCAGAGGCGAGCCGCGTGTCCCCTGAATGGCATGGCTGGCTGCACCAAACCTATCAAGATCCCCCGACAGAATCGCCTTTGCCGCGTAAGGCGTGGGAAAAAGATCACCAAGAAAACCTGACAGGGACGGCCATGGCCTATGCGCCTGCGGGTAGCTTGCGGGTGGAAAAACCAGTGGCACGATCTGATTACGAGGCGTGGACGCCCGACTAGGCGGCGACCAAAGGGGAGTGCGACATGGCGAATAATGCAGCAGAAACAACGATTGGCGCGGTTGTCCTAGTGGCGACGGCGGGTTTTCTGTTTTACGCAGGGACCACGGCGGGCATTTCCAGGCCGTCTGATAGTTACACGGTAAAAGCGTCTTTCCGTTCGGTTGAGGGGGTGTCCCTTGGAACCGATGTGCGGCTTGCGGGCGTTAAGATCGGGTCTGTGACCGGGTTGGAATTGAACCCGACGACGTTTCGCGCGGAAACTGCGCTGGCGGTGAATAAAGACATTATCTTGCCCGATGACAGTTCGGTTGTGATTGCATCTGAGGGCCTGCTAGGCGGGAATTTCGTTGAGATTGTCCCGGGTGGTTCAGAGTTTAATTTGTACGATGGTGGTGAATTGTTGGACACGCAAGGCTCGGTTAGCCTGATTTCATTGCTGCTGAAATTTGTGAGTGGCTCTTCGGAATGATCCGCATCTTTGGATTTTGTTTGGTGCTTTTGCTGCCTGTGGTTGCTGTTGCGCAAAGCAATGTGAAAACCAAATCAGGTACGACGGTTCAGCTGCGGGCGCTTGATACCATTACTGGGTTGGTGGAAGATATTGATTTGGCCGTTGGGGATACCACAGTTTACGAGCGGTTGATGATGTCTGTGAAGGAATGCCGCTATCCGGCGGGCAATATTTCGGCTGATGCGTTTGCCTATTTGGTGATCCGCGACGTGCGTGAAACGCTGCCTGCGTTTGAGGGTTGGATGATCGCGTCTTCGCCTGCTTTATCTGCGTTGGAACACCCGCGTTACGACGTTTGGGTGTTGCGGTGTAAGGTCGACGAGTAGTATTTAGGTGCTAGTTTAGGGGCGTAGCCCCTAAGACCCCAAAGTATTCTAGCAAAAAAGAAATGTTAGTTTTGCGCGAGCAGTTGTGCTGGTGTGGGCGTTTCTGGCGAGGTAAAATCTGCTGTGGCGGTGACTGCGGGGAACAGTATGTCGTGATAGGCTTCGCGGGGGATTTCGACGACGCCAAGGGAGGCGAGGTGGTCGGTTATAAACTGGGTGTCGAAAACCTGGTAGCCGCCTGCGTTTAAGCGATGCACGAGGTAGGCGAGCGCGATTTTGGAACCGTTGGTGGCGTTGGAAAACATGCTTTCGCCGAAGAACCCAGCGCCCAAGGCCACGCCGTAAACGCCGCCTATCATGTTGTTTCCGCGCCATATTTCCACTGAATGGGCAAGGCCGAGGTGGTGCAGTTCTGTGTAGAGCGCGAAGATTTCGGCGTTGATCCATGTTTCGGGGCGATCAGCGCAGTGTTGCACGGTTTGGGTGAAATCAGAGTCGATGCGCACATCGTAATCCGCGCGTTTAATGGCACGGCGAAGCGAGCGGGACATGTGGAAATTGTTGAGCGGGAAGACCCCACGTTGTGTAGGATTGACCCAATAAACCTCATCGCTTGATGCGCTATCTGCCATTGGGAAAACCCCATTGGCATAGGCTTGTAACAGCAGTTCAGGGGTGATTTCGGCCACTGAGTTATGCAGTTTCCTGCGCTTCGAGCCAATGTTCAAGCCAGTGGATATCGTAATCCCCGGATCGCACGTCAGGTTCATCGAGCAATGCGTGGAACAGCGGGATTGTTGTGTCCACGCCTTCAATCACCAATTCGCCAAGGGCGCGTCGCAAACGAGCGAGCGCTGCTGGACGGTTGGTGCCTGTTACGATCAATTTGCCGATCAGGCTGTCGTAATAGGGCGGAATTGTGTAGCCCGCGTAAAGGGCGCTGTCGACACGCACGCCAAGGCCGCCTGGCGCATGGAATTGTGTGACTGTGCCAGGGCAAGGGGTGAAGTTCGGGAGTTTTTCAGCGTTGATCCGCACTTCGATTGCGTGGCCTTTGATCGACAGGTCTTCTTGTTTGAACCACATGTCTTCGCCAGCTGCGACGCGGATTTGTTGTTTCACCAGATCGACGCCAAAGATGGCTTCGGTGACAGGGTGTTCTACCTGCAATCGGGTGTTCATTTCGATGAAAAAGAACTCGTCGTTTTCGTAAAGAAATTCGATCGTGCCCGCGCCAGCGTAGTTGATGTTAGCGACTGCATCCGAACAGGTTTTGCCGATACGTTCACGCATTTCGGGTGTGATGCAGGGACCGGGGGCTTCCTCGAATACTTTTTGGTGGCGACGTTGCAAGGAGCAATCGCGTTCGCCCAAATGCACTGCGCGGCCTTTGCCATCGCCAAAAACTTGGACTTCGATGTGGCGCGGAAACGTGAGGTATTTTTCGATGTAAACTTCGTCGTTGCCAAAAGCTGCTTTGGATTCAGAGCGAGCGCCAAAGAACGCGTCTTCTAGATCTTCGCGGGTTTTGGCGAGTTTCATACCGCGACCGCCGCCACCTGCAGTGGCTTTGACGATGACTGGGAAACCCATCTTGTCTGAAATTTCATAGGCATCTTTGAGCGTTGGAACACCACCTGGGGAGCCTGGAACGCAGGGAACGCCGAGATTTCGCATGGTTTCTTTGGCGGTGATTTTATCGCCCATGATGCGGATGTGTTCGGCAGTTGGGCCGATGAATTTGATGTCGTGGTCTTCCAGAACTTGCACAAAATTTGCGTTTTCTGACAGGAAGCCATAGCCTGGATGTACCGCTTCTGCGCCCGTGATTTCGCACGCAGATATGATCGCAGGGACGTTCAAATAGGACAATGCGCCTGCAGGTGGGCCGATGCAGATGCTTTCATCTGCCATGCGCACGTGCATCGCGTCGCTGTCTGCGGTGGAGTGCACCGCGACGGTTTTTATGCCGAGTTCATTACACGCACGGATTACGCGCAGCGCAATCTCGCCTCGGTTCGCAATGAGGACTTTGGAAAACATCTGTGCCGCCTTTGGTTATTCGAGGATTACGAGCGGGGAGCCGAACTCTACCGCACTGCCGTCATCGACAAGGATGCGTTTGACTGTGCCAGAACGGGGCGACGGGATTTGGTTCATGGTTTTCATGGCTTCGATGATCAGAAGGGTTTGGCCTTCTTTTACGGTGGAACCCACGGAAACGAACGCGGCTGCGTCTGGTTCTGGTTGCAAATAAATCG
>JASJIO010000183.1:0-15848 GCA_037625035.1 Amylibacter sp. | reverse complement strand
GGTCGTGTTCATGTTGGTTTCTGTCATGCCATAGCGTTCCAGAATGCGGTGGCCTGTACGTTCTTCAAATGCGACGTGGGTTTCGGCCAGCAAAGGCGCGCTTCCAGACACAAACAACCGCATTTTTGATGCCAGCTCTTTGGTGAACCGTTCATCACTTAGAAGGCGGGTGTAAAACGTCGGAACACCCATGATTGCTGTGGCTTGTGGCAGTTTTTCAATCACCACATCCACATCGAATTTTGGCAAAAAGATCATCGAACCACCCGCAAGCAAGGTGATGTTGCTGGCGACAAACAAGCCATGCGTGTGAAAAATCGGTAGGGCGTGCAGCAACACATCGTCGCTGGTGAACTGCCACAAATCCGCGAGCACTTTTGAGTTCGACAAAAGGTTCTTATGGCTCAGCATTGCGCCTTTTGAACGCCCCGTGGTGCCCGAAGTATACAGGAAAGCCGCCAAATCATCTGCGCTGCGATCCACGGTTGCAAAGGTGGTTTCTTTTGTCGCCGCTTTATCGGCAAAGCTACCGACGCCATCAATATCTAACGTTTCAAGTTGCGCACCCGCGCCGTCGGCCACCGATTGTAAACTGCTAGAATTCGCAGGATCGCACACAAAAACGCGCGCACCGCTGTTTTCCACGAAATACTGAACCTCATCTGCGGTATACGCTGTGTTCAGTGGCAGAAAAACGAATCCTGCTTGCACGCAGGCCGCATAAATCGCCAGTGATGCGCCTGATTTATCAATTTGGATCGCAACCCGGTCGCCAATATTCAAACCAGCATCCGTTAGAACGTGCGCAAATTGCGCGGCTTGTTCCAAAAATGCAGCGTATGTAACGCTTGATCCATCAGCCGACCACAAAAACGGCGTGTCACAGCCAGCGTGTTTTCCAAACAATGCGTCATACAGAATGTTGGCCATCTCAGGGCTCCTCACTTTTTGACAGGTTACAGGCACATAAGGGATTCGCATCCAGAAAGTGCAATAATGCTGACAAAAAGAAGAACGGTGGTGGCGTGAGAGAGACTTGAACTCTCGACCTCACGATTATGAGTCGTACGCTCTAACCAACTGAGCTACCACGCCGCACCGTGGCGCTGTTTAGGCAACTGAACCCAACCCGTCAAGCGGCGAAATCATGGGTTTTGGTGTTTCTCCATTCATGGCCTGCCATGACCCTGCTCTTGACCCAACCTGCTTGCACCCGCTAGGGCAGACTTTATGGCAAATCTTTCCCTCGATCTGGTCTTTTCTGCGCTCGCTGATCCCACACGGCGCGCGATCCTGACCCTATTGCTTGAGGATGACATGGCCGTAACTGATGTGGCTGACCCATTTGAAATGTCACTTGCTGCCATTTCAAAACATCTGCAAATCTTGTCGCGCGCTGGGTTGATCGAACAAGAACGCCGTGGCCGTGTGAAATGGTGCAAACTAGCACCCGAGGCCTTAAAAGGCGCGTCGATCTGGATGGAAGGCTTTGGCCAATTCGAAGCGGTAAACCTCGATCAATTCGAAAAGTTCCTAGAATCCGAAACAATCGCCACCGAATGAACCTTTTTTAAGGCTTTCTTAGATATTTTAGTTGTATTGCTGATGTGTGAAACCCATTTGGCATCTTTCTACCGCAACGCTGTTCGTGATTGCTGTGTTGCCAGCCTCTGCATTCGCCCAAGATGACGACGACCCTGAGCAATGGATCCCGATTGGCGGATTGCTTGCCGACGTCGCTGCCACAGGCAAAGCACAAGAACAAAATACGCAAGTTGTCGCAAATTCTGGCCCGACAGATCAGGAAATCGAATGGGCGCGAACGGCGTGGTCTTATTTTGTAGCGAATGAACATCCAAAAACTGGATTGGTCGCTGCCGTCAACAATTTCAATTACACAACGCTTTGGGATGAGGGCGGCTATTTCCTTGCTATCGTCGCGGCATTTCGATTGGGAATTCTTTCTGAAAAAGAAGCAAAAGCACGCGCCTCCAAAGCGTTAAGTAGCCTTGCAGTCATTCCATTGTTTCAAGGAAAATTGCCCAACAAAGTCTATAACACGGGCACCTTAAAGATGACGGATTATGCCAACAAAGAAACGCCAAACAGCGTGGGTTGGTCAGCCCTTGATATCATGCGCTTGCTGTCAGGAATGCTGGTTGTTACACAGCAATTTCCTGATCTTAAGCCCAAGGCGCAAAAGGTTATCAATCGGTGGGATATGAATTTACTTGCCTCTGAAGGGCGATTTCAGGGGATCGCGGTCAATGGTTCTGCAAACAATAAATTTGTTCAAGAAGGGCGCATCGGGTATGAACAATATGCGGGCGTAATCGCTCTGGAACTTGGCCTGCCTGTTGAACTCGCGTCACGCTATTATCCGATCCTGCGTCATCAACGGTATCACGATATCTTAATCCCAGGTGACATCCGCACAGAAGAAACCCACGGCGTTTCATCCGTAACGACATCCGAACCATTCCTGCTCGAAGCATTGGAATTTGGTTGGCGCCCCGCAAGCATCCCCGTTGCGCGCGCCGTCTATGAAGCACAGGTGTTCAGGTACGAACAAACGGGCCATCTAACCGCCCTAAGCGAGGATCATATCAAGGGTAAACTGTACTTTGCCTATAATGCGATTCTGATGGATAACGTGCCGTTTATTTCGGTTACAGCCAAGCGCGTGAATGTTTCCGATAAACGTGGAATTTCCACCAAAGGCAGCTTTGGTTGGTGGGCGCTTATGCAGGATGACTATTCGCAAAAACTTTTGAATGCTGTGAAACTTTTGCAAAGTGATCGTGGATGTTACGCGGGGCTTTTTGAAAGCGACCTAAGCGCGAGTAAAATTCTGACAATGAACACAAATGCGGTGGTGCTAGATTCTTTGTACTATAAAAATTTCGGCCCGTTGTTTCAAAGATAGTGTTTTAACACTAGCGATCCGCCAGCAGCATAATCAACGCCACAATGGTTGCGGCCACCCCTGCGAATATCAACATCGGGGGCAAATTTGATCCAAACGCCAATTCCCAAATAATAACCCAACTGGGGATTAAGTACGTGTAGGCCATCACCTTGGCAGACGGTAAATGCAGTGTAGCAAATTGCACGCAAAAGAACGACAACGCAGTGGAACAGATCGACAGATACGCCAGTCCGATCCAAAAAATCCCAGGCAGGGCGGCCCATTGGACCTGCATCAAATCACCAAACGAAAATGCGGTTAGGATAAGTCCGCCAGCAACAATTGTACCAAGCGTAAAGACCGCAGGATGTTCGCCACGGTTCAGCCGTCGCACCATCGGCGTGTAACAGGCGTGGGCAAAACATCCGATAAAAAAGATCAACTCGCCGCGCCCAACATCAAACCGCAGCATCGCTGCAATGTCGCCGCGAAACACAACCCAGACAGCGCCAAAACCACCAACACTTAACGCCAGCGCCATCCACCGCGTCGTAATTTGGCGCAACAACAACCAACCAAACCCGGCAGACATGATCGGCGTCAGCGTGAAAATCGCGGCCGTTGAAATAGATGGAGCGGTTTTCAACGCCTCGAACATCAACACGAAATAGATCGAAAATATGCCCCCCAACGCAAAATACCGCCAAGGTGCTTTGAAATCTGAGGTCTTTAGTCGCGGCCCGAAACCAACAATTGCACCAATGACCACTGCAGCAAGCCAGAACCGTGCAGCTGTCAGGGCCACTGGCTCAACAAGATTTGCGACCCGAACGCCCAAAGGAAACGACCCTGCCACCAACAAGGAAAACCCGAGCATTGCCAAATGGCCGCGCATGTACGAAGAAATTACCATGCCCCTTCATATCGCTTTGCTGGCGCAGTGCAATCAGGCTAGGCTTACGGAATGAAAACGAACGCACTTCTATCCGCATTAGAAGCCGTCACAACGGTTTTGTCGCCCGATCAAATGTCGGCGCTCGATCCAGTAATTGAACCGCTCAATACCCAAGGTTTACTGGGGGTATCGCCGCGTTCTATGGGCGAAATCGCAGCAGTTTTCGAAATTTGTAATTCAACCGGCACGCCGCTTATTCCCCACGGTGGCCGCACGAGCCTTGCGGGCGCGGTTGCGGCCGATGGCTCTGAAATCATGCTTTTGGGCACCAAAATGCCCCACATTCTACACATCGACCCTGTGTCCCAAACAGTTCACGTCAGTGCCAACACCACGCTTGCCGATCTGGAAATTGCCGCGCGGGCCCATAATCTCACGGCTGGCATCGACATCGCAGCGCGTGACAGCGCCACAATCGGCGGGATGATCTCAACGAACGCGGGCGGTATGGAAGCACATCGAAACGGCACGATGCGCGAACGGGTGTTAGGATTACAGGCCGTTTTACCAGACGGAACCATCCTGAACGACCTCGCTCAGGTGCGCAAATGCAACGAAGGCTATGACGTCAAACAACTGCTAATTGGTGCCGAAGGCACGCTCGGCGTGATCACCGCTGCCACGTTGCAATTGCTGCCAGAGCCACCTGAACCCCACACATTCCTGCTCGCCGTGCCAGATGCTGCCGCCGCGCTTGCTGTGCTTGAAACCCTGCAACACAACACCCAAACACTGGTTTTACGCGCCGAGGCAATGTGGAACGCCTTTGCGACCGAAAACGCCAAGCTCCAAACATCCAACCTGCTAGAAACGCTGCCAAACGCGCCGCTTTTCGTGATTTATGAAGTTCACTGCCCGAACGGAAACCCCGAAGAAACAGTTTTCGCCGCTCTTGAACACCATTTCGAAACAGGCCAAATCCTTGATGCGATTGCCGCGCAATCTGTACAACAAGCATCGGATATTTGGTGGCTTCGCGAAGATACCCTTTCCATTGGCACAGTTTTTCCGCACCGTGAATGGTTCGATATTTCTGTCCCTTTGGCCCACCTCGACAGCTACGTCAAAACTGTCGAAACTCGGATTGCCGATTTGAATGCTGGCTTGGAAATCCACGTTCTAGGCCATCTGGCCGACGGTAATTTGCACTATTCTATCGCCCACGTGGAGCCTATTTTATCCGAGTTAAAGGCCCGCATTAAACCCGCTGTCATGGACGGTTTAAAAGATATAGGGGGGTCGTTTTCCGCCGAACACGGCATCGGCACAGAAAAACGCGAAGCGCTGCAAAAATACGGGGATGCGGGCAAATTAAAGCTGAATCGAATGATCAAACAGGTGCTCGACCCCAACAACATTTGCAATTCAGGTAAAGTGCTGTGAATTTCCCAACCCTGCTTGACTCGATCTCGCCAAACACCTAAACGACACTCATCCCCTGGAAGCCACAGTCTTCCGGTCTCAGGATCGCCACCCGTCAGCGAGTTTCGCCCACGGGTGTAATTGTCGTTTGGGCAATTGGTTTTGAGCCGGAATACCTACTTACTTCCTGAACACGGCAACACTGAAAGGACGCCACGGTATGTTTGAAAGTCTCTCCGACCGCCTATCCGGCGTCTTTGATAAACTCACCAAACAAGGTGCGTTGTCCGAAGCCGATGTTGCCACCGCCCTGCGCGAAGTGCGTGTTGCCCTTCTGGAAGCCGACGTTTCCCTGCCAGTGGCGCGCGATTTCATCAAAGCGATCCAAGACAAAGCCACGGGCCAGAACGTTACCAAATCTGTGACACCGGGTCAGCAAGTTGTGAAGATTGTTCACGATGAAATGGTGCATTTCTTGTCTGGCGAAGATGCCAATGCAGGCCAGTTAAAAATTGATAGCCCGCCCGCGCCGATCCTGATGGTTGGTTTGCAAGGCTCTGGTAAAACGACGACCACCGCGAAACTTGCCAAACGTCTGACAGAACGTGATAAAAAACGCGTTCTTATGGCGTCGCTTGATACCAACCGCCCAGCGGCGATGGAACAGTTGGCGATTTTGGGCACGCAAATCGGCGTGGATACTCTGCCGATTGTCAAAGGTGAAACACCCGTTCAGATCGCAAAGCGCGCAAAGCAACAGGCCACACTTGGCGGCTATGATGTTTACATGCTCGACACTGCGGGCCGTTTGCACATCGACGATGAACTGATCGCGCAAGCCGCTGAAGTTCGTGATATTACCAAACCACGCGAGACACTGCTGGTTGTTGATGGCCTTACGGGCCAAGACGCAGTGAACGTTGCCACAGAATTTGACGACAAGATCGGCGTCACGGGCGTTGTTCTTACGCGCATGGACGGCGACGGGCGCGGTGGTGCAGCCCTTTCAATGAAGGCCGTCACTGGCAAACCTATCAAATTTGTCGGTCTGGGCGAAAAGATGGACGCGCTCGAGGAATTCCACCCAGAACGTGTTGCAGGCCGCATCCTTGGCATGGGTGACATCGTTTCATTGGTGGAAAAAGCCCAAGAAACCATCGAGGCTGAGCAAGCCGAACGCATGATGAAGCGGTTCACAAAAGGACAGTTCAACATGAACGACCTCAAGGGCCAGCTGGAGCAAATGCAAAAAATGGGTGGCATGGAAGGGATCATGGGAATGATGCCGGGCATGAAGAAAATGGCCAAACAGGTCGAAGATTCTGGCATGGACGACAGTGTTTTTCGCCGCCAGGTCGCGCTGATCCAATCCATGACCAAAAAAGAACGCGCTGCCCCGCAAATCCTGCAAGCCAGCCGCAAAAAGCGGATCGCTGTGGGTGCTGGCATGGAGGTCAGCGAATTGAACAAACTTCTTAAAATGCACCGTCAAATGGCGGACAGGATGAAGAAGATGGGCAAAGGTGGCATGTTAAAACAGGCCATGAAGGGCATGATGGGCAAAGGCGGCGGTCTGCCAGCTGGCATGCCGACTGATATGGATCCAAAACAGCTCGAAGCAGCGGCCAAGCAGATGGGCGCAAAAATGCCTTCGGGTGGTGGCTTGCCTGGTTTGGGCGGCGGGCTGGCTTTGCCTCCCGGGCTGGCTGGGTTTGGTAAAAAGAAATGACCCTTACGAACGCCCCAACACTGGAAACAGAACGCTTGATCCTACGCGGACCACAGCTTGCGGATTTTGAACCGCTGGCGGTGTTTTACGCGTCCGATTATTGCGCTGGTTTTGGTGGCCCAATGAAACGGGATGACGCTTGGCGTTGGTTTGCTTGCAACATCGGCCACTGGCACATCCACGGTTACGGTTACTTCTCGATTGTTGAAAAATCCTCTGGGAAACATGCTGGCTTGTCTGGCATCTGGAACCCAGAAGGGTGGCCAGAACCAGAACTCGGCTATGCGCTTTTCCAAGAATTTGAGGGCAAAGGTATCGCGTTTGAAGCATCTGTTCGCACGCGCGATTGGGCTTACGGCGATCTCGGCTTTAAAACCATGTCGTCGCACATCGTTCCAGACAACACGCGTTCTGTCGCGCTAGCCACTCGTTTGGGCGCAGTTTACGAAAGCACCTATCAAAACCCGCACATGGGCGTAGATCAAATTTTCCGTCATCCAACACCAGAGGCGTTGGCATGATCACAATCCCAACCCTTGAAACCGAACGTCTGATCCTGCGCGCGCCGAGCGAGGACGATCACTCACGCGAAGTTTTGTTCTATGGCTCTGATCACGCAAAATTTGTCGGCGGGCAACGTTCAGCGATGGGCGCATGGGATGCAATCGTGGGTCGTTTGGGCCATTGGGTAATGCGCGGATATGGCTTCTGGCATTTAGTTGATCGTGAAACAGGGCAATATGTTGGCCGCTGTGGTTTTATAAACCCTTTCGGTTGGCCAGAACGCGAAATCGGCTGGTCTTTGATGCCAGATGCGCTTGGCGACGGCTACGCAACCGAAGCCGCCATCGCGGTTCGCAATTACGCCTATAACACGCTTGGCTGGACCACCGCTATCAGCTTGATTGATCCTGCAAGTACACCTAGCAAGGGCGTGGCAGAACGCCTTGGCGCATCGTGCGAGACGACATTCGAACACATTGAATTTGGCACCATGCACATTTGGCGTCATCCCTCAGCGGAGGATTTGAAATGACTGATGCAATCGCAAAAGCTGCGGAAATCCTTAAAGATCACCGCGATAGCATTGATCGCCTTGATGCAATTCTCGTCTATACTTTGGGCGAACGGTTCAAACACACACAGGCCGTGGGCAAATTAAAAGCCACTCACGACCTCCCGCCATCTGATCCAAATCGTGAAGCAGATCAAATCGTCCGACTGGAAGATTTAGCTAAACGTGCGGATCTTGATCCCGAATTCGCTAAGAAGTTCCTGAATTTCATCATTAGCGAAGTTATCCAACACCACAAACGACACCAATCCTAGGGCATTTGCCCTACTCGCCATTCAAGGAGAAAACACCATGGCAATGAAGATTAGACTGGCCCGCGGCGGCTCTAAAAAGCGCCCATTCTACCGCGTTGTAGCAGCCGACAGCCGTATGCCACGCGATGGCCGCTACGTTGAAAAATTGGGTACATACAACCCATTGTTGGGCAAAGACGACGAAAACCGTGTTGAATTGAACATGGAACGTGTTCAGTACTGGCTCGGTGAAGGCGCACAACCAACAGAGCGTGTTTCCCGTTTCTTGGAAGCCGCTGGTGTTCTTGAGAAGAAATTACGTGCGAACCTGAAAAAAGGCGAGCCGGGCAAAAAAGCTGTAGATCGCGCTGAAGAAAAAGTGAAAAAAGCAGCAGACGCTGCTGAAGCGGCAGCCGCCGCCGCTGCTGCACCTGTAGTAGAAGAAGTTGTTGCAGAAGAAGCACCAGCGGAAGAAGCTGCAGAAGAAGCAAAAGCTGAGTAAACCAACAAGGACCGAAAGAATGCGCGAATTTTCGTCTGATTTTCGGTCTGAGTTTTTTGATCTCTTGAAGTGGCGCCGCGATGTGCGCCACTTCAAAACTGATCCAATCCCCCAAGACAGTCTTGCTGAATGCTTCGAGGCCTTTCGCCTCGCGCCTTCTGTTGGCTTGTCCGAACCGTGGCGCATTGTTCGACTGTCTACGGCCGACGCACGCGCCAAAGCCTACGCAAATTTCAAAGCCCAAAATGACAACGCATTAAGCGGTTACAGCGGCGAGCAAGCCAAGAAATACGCCCATCTGAAACTTGCAGGCATGAAAGAAGCCCCCGAACAATTCGCGGTGTTTTGCGATGACAGCACCACCAAAGGTTCAGGCCTCGGCGAGTCAACAATGTTCGAGGCGCGGCGTTATTCGGTTGTCTCTGCAATCATGTCATTCTGGCTGATTGCACGTGCCCACAGCCTTGGGCTTGGCTGGGTTTCGATCCTTGATCCAGAACAGCTTTGTGCCGATTTAGATGTCCCAACCGATTGGACCCTCGAGGCATATCTGTGCGTCGGCTACCCTTCGGTGGAAAGCCTACAACCTGAGTTGGAAGCCAAAGGCTGGGAAGATCGCGCGTTGACGTTAGAAATTATCGATCGTTAACTGCGCAGATGACACTCTCCGCCCTTGGCCTTTTTACGCTCGCACTTTTGATCAATCCTGGCAGCTCCTGCCCCAGCATCGTAGCCATTGTTTCGCGTGTGATCGCCAGTGGGTGGCGCGATGTTCTGCCATTTATTGCGGCAATGTGGATCGGCAAGGTCATCTGGTTATTCCTCGCGCTTGCTGGTTTATCTGCCATCGCACAAAACTTTGAATCTGCATTTCAATTTCTAAAATACTGCGGTGTGGCCTATCTTTTGTGGCTTGCGTGGAAAATGTGGACCCAAAAAACTGATGAAAAACCTGACGATATGCCAATCCATTCCAACCGATGGGCTATGTTTGCATCGGGCATGGCGCTCACACTCGGAAACCCCAAAATCATCATGTTCTACATCGCACTTTTGCCAACCCTTATCGACATTACCGGCGCATCTTACACAGATTGGATGATCCTTGGTGGATTTACCGCACTGTGTCTTGCCAGCGTCGATCTTACATGGGCCCGGGCTTGCGCATCGCGCCCGTCAGTTGTTACGCACACTGCGCGCCCTGCGCATTGCTAACAGGGTCGGGGCCACAACATTGGTGACGGCTGCAGGGATTTTCGCAACCCGTTAGATCACGAATCCATCCGTTTGCCGCGCCCAAAACTTGGCGTAAAATCCATTCTGCGCCAGTAAGTCGTCATGGGTTCCGCTTTCCACAATCGCCCCTTCATCCAGAACAACGATCCGATCCATCTTTGCAATTGTGCTAAGACGGTGCGCAATCGCGAGTACAGTTTTCCCGTCGATCACCTGATCAAGCGCTGTTTGAATGGCCGCCTCGACCTCGCTATCAAGCGCGGATGTAGCTTCGTCTAATACCAAAATAGGCGCGTCTTTTAGAATTGCACGGGCCAAGGCAATGCGTTGCCGCTGCCCTCCCGACAGTTTCACGCCCCGTTCCCCAAGATGTGCATCATACCCGGTGCGCCCCATGTGGTCTTCCAGATTCAGAATGAAATCATGGGCTTCAGCGCGTTTTGCCGCGGCGATCAATTCGTCTTCACTGGCTTGGGGGCGCCCGTACTGGATGTTGTCACGGGCAGAGCGATTAAACATGGCGGTGTCTTGCGTAACCATGCCAATTTGTCGCCGAAGGTCTTCCTCGGACACGTCGCGAACATCTAGGCCGCCAATGCAAACCGCACCTTTTTCCACATCGTACAATCGCAACAACAGCGATACCAAGGTTGATTTACCCGCACCAGATGCGCCAACAATCCCCAGTTTTTCACCGGCCTGAAGCGTCAGGTTTATACCTTGAACCCCGTTTCCTTCGCGACCATATCCAAAACTTACGTCATCAAACGCAACCACGCCGCGCCCATCCAAATCGAAAGGAGTGGCCGCTTCGTTCAACCGTTGTGGCGGTGTCAGCGTGTTCATCGCGTCTTCGACCTCGCCCGTGTTGGCGTAAATCACCATCACAGTGAACCCGACCCAACCCGTCATCTGCGCCAGCCGAATGGACACAACGCCAGCCGTGGTAATTTCGCCCGGTGTCGCCATGCCACGGGTCCATAAAAACAACGTGCACCCAATTAAAACCACAGGCAAAATGCCCGCAACCGTTATCATCGCAAGGCGAAACATCACAGAAACAACTTTGAATGTTAGCTCACGATTGCGAAATTCGCGGATCGCAGAAATCGCTGCGCGGTCTTCGTGATCTGCATGGGCGAACAACTTTACCGTTTTAATATTTGTAATTGTATCAACAACTTGCCCTGTTACACTGGCACGCGCATTGGCCCGTTTTTTGGATGTGGAGCGTACCCGTGGCAGAAACCATTTGATCATATACAGATACAAAACGGCCCAGATCGCCAGCCCGACAGCCATCCATCCGTTGATTGTCTTCAGCAACAAGACAGACCCAATCAAGGACGCTAACGCAAAGAACACAACGTTGATTGTTTCAGCAACAACATCAGTCATTGCGCGTGCCGCTTGCATCTGTTTTTGCGCTATGCGTCCCGCAAAATCATTATCGAAAAACCCGATATTTTGCCCCAGCGTCCAGCGATATAGCCGCGTTAACACCAGCGGGTTCAGGTTTGTCGCAACAAGGATCGACGTCATGGCAGAGTTACCAACGAACACCAAAGGGCGCAAAACGAGGAAGAACAGGACAGCACCAACAATTAGTGGCAGGTTTTGTGTCCAAAAATCCTGTGGACCACTTTCGATCGCAGTATCAATCACCGCGCCTAATATTATTGCGGTAAACACTTCTACCAAACCAACCAAGGCCGACAAAGTGGCAGCAAAAATCAACCAAGGAAACGTGCCGCGCAGGGCCCAACGGTAAAAAGGCCAAACTGTAGTTGGCGGCGGGCCGTCAGCGGGCGCAAACGCGTCAATTTTATCTGCTAACCACTTCACGCGTCTTCCAATCCCAACATTTCGCCCGATTGCCGCGCCCAGAACCCAGCATAAAGCCCGCCTTTTGCCAGCAATTCTTTATGCGTGCCTATTTCGGCAATTTGCCCATCATCAAGAACAACAATCCGATCCATCCGTGCAATCGTGCTTAAGCGGTGCGCAATCGCGATCACGGTTTTGCCCGTCATCACGCCAGACAGGGCTTCTTGGATCGCCGCCTCGCTCTCACTATCCAGCGCCGATGTTGCCTCATCGAGAACCAAAATAGGTGCATCTTTTAAAACAACACGCGCCAAAGCGACCCGTTGGCGCTGTCCACCAGACAATTTCACGCCCCGTTCGCCAACGAAAGCATCATACCCGCGCCGTCCCTTCGGGTCTTCTAAATCGGGGATGAAATCAGCCGCATCAGCGCGCGCAACAGCAGAGGCAATCATCGCCTCATCCGCATCAGGACAACCCAGCAGAATGTTATCGCGCACCGAACGGTGCATCAGCCCGGGTTCCTGTGTGACCATGCCAATCGCACTGCGCAGGCTTTCTTGTTGAACAGTCGCAATGTCTTGGCCATCGATGTCGATCTGCCCTTTTTCGGGGTCCATGAACCGCAACAACAGATTGACCATCGTGGTTTTGCCCGCGCCAGATCGCCCAACCAGACCAACTTTTTCACCTGCTGCAATGGTCAAATCCAACCCGTTCAGCCCACCTTGATCACGGCCATAATGATGGCGCACATGGCGGAACCGTATTTCACCTGAATTCACGATTAAAACAGGTGCAGCGTCCACATCAGTAACCGATTGTGGCTGCGCAAGGCTCTCCATGCTTTCATGGATTTTACCCGCATTTTCAAAGAACAACGTGCTGACCCACATGATCCAACCCGTCATTGCCGACAGCCGCATGACCAGCGCCGCGACGATGCTAATTTCGCCCAAAGAAACTGCGCCCAGCGTCCAGCTATACAACGCCAAGCCGATGACGCCGACGATCAAAATACCTGTCAGAATGTTCAGATCAATCCGAATACGCGTCCACAACCGCAGGAAAACACGGAATTTCGCCAAATCCGCCTGTGCCGCATCAAGTGCGAAATCTTGCTCGCGCGAGGCACCTGAAAACAGTTTCACGCTTTCGATATTGGTGTAGGCATCCACAACCCGCGCCGTCACCATCGAACGGGTTTGCGACATTCCCTCTGATGCAACTGAGATTTTGCGCCCCATGAAAACGATGTAAGCAACAAATGCGATCAGCCATAAAACCATCGGAATAGCCAACACGCCGCTGATGCCCGACATGATCCAAAGTGCCGACAGAAAATAGATCGACACAAACCAAACCGCGTCGAAAAACGTGAAAACATTGTCTTCAACGGCGGGGCCAACCTGCATCACGCGGTTCGCCAAACGGCCCGCGAAATCATCGTGGAAAAACCCGCGACTTTGCCCCAACAGCTGGGTGTGCGCGCGCCACCGTACCTGATCGCGCAGTGATCCAGAAAGCGCCTGATGTTGCATCATCCCGTTAAAATAATGGGCCACGGGGCGGGCAAACAGAATGAACAGCGCCACCAAGAACAGCTCAAATCCATACAGGCTCCAAACCTCTGATTTGTCGGTCACATTGATGTAGTCAATCACCTTGCCAGAATAGCTGATCAACCATGTTTCCATGATGGCCACGGCAAAGGACATGAACAGGATGAATGGAATAATGCGGCGAAACGGGTGCATTTCACTGCGAATAAACGCGATAATATTGCGCGGCGGTGTTCCCACAGAACGATCTGCATACGGGTTCACAAGGTTTTCAAAAAAACGGTACATAACAAACTTTCAACGTGCGTGCATTTGGGGGCACCACGGGGTTGCAATTTACACAAATAACTAAGATAGCCCGAAAGGCCAGTGCAACAACGCGGCAGGATACGGAATAGGCCAACAGCCCACACCAAGGGTGCTACAGGGTTTTCCCAGCCTTCTTGATTTTCCAGCAATCCATTCGTCACCTCATTGCAGATATGTAAATGGTAACACTGCACAAAAACGCTGTCATGTCTTTCTTTTGTTCTGCATTCTTGCTAGATACGGCGTCACGAAACATCAAAAGGCAAAGCACACTTTGACTGATAAAAACACCATCTGCGTTGGCGCGATTATGGGCGCGTTCGGGGTCAAAGGCGAAGTGCGCCTGAAATCTTTTTGCGCGAACCCGCAAGACATTGGCACCTACGGAACGCTGACATCCGAGGACGGCAAGCAAACATTTGATCTGGGCGCGATGCGACCTGTCAAAGGTGGATTTGCGACCAAAATAAACGGTATGCGTTTCAAGGACCAAGCCGACAAACTACGCGGCATTCGCCTGTATGTATCGCGTGATGCGTTGCCAAACCTGCCAGATGACGAGTTTTACCATTCCGACCTTACAGGGCTAAGCGTGCTTGACACGGGTGGTGAAATCGTTGGCAAAATCCGCGCCGTACACGATCACGGGGCAGGGGATTTTCTTGAAATCCGGCTTAAAACGGGCGGCGATGTTCTATTGCCATTCACAGCCGAATCCGTGCCGACAGTGGATTTAGCCGCCAAACGCATCATCATCGACCCACCCGAAGGCGTGATGCCCGAGCCCAAGACAGATTGATGTCAGATTAATGCCAGACGATACAAAACCACGCTCTCATGGCATGAAAAGCCGCAGCCTTACCCGTTCGCACGGGCGTTTGGCTGTGCGCCCGACGCATAAACCGCGTGAGCTGCTGTCTGAAACACCCGATATCGCGGGGGCATGGCGGGCCAAGATTATCACGCTGTTTCCAGAATCTTTCCCGGGTGTTCTTGGCCATTCTTTGACGGGGCGTGCCTTGCAAGAAGGCAAATGGGCGCTTGAAACCATTGAATTGCGCCAATTTGGACGCGGCAAACACAAAGACGTGGACGACACGCCAGCAGGGGGCGGCGCCGGCATGGTTCTGCGCGCCGATGTAGTCGGAGCAGCCTTTGATGCGGCGCGCCCAGGCACACCAATGGATCAAAACCGCTGGCCTGTGATCTATCTTTCGCCGCGCGGTAAACCGTTTACCCAAGCAATGGCACAACAATTTTCCAAGGCCGAAGGCATGACCTTATTATGTGGTCGCTTTGAAGGCGTCGATGAACGGGTTCTCGAGGAATATAACGTGCAAGAAGTTTCACTGGGTGATTTCGTCCTTACGGGCGGTGAAATCGCGGCCCAAGCCCTGATCGACGCAACCGTGCGCCTGCTGCCAGATGTGTTGGGCAATGCAGATAGTACCGTTGACGAAAGTCATTCCAACAGTCTGCTGGAACACCCGCAATACACGCGACCCGCCGAATGGAAAGAACGCGCCATCCCCGATGTTTTGACATCTGGCCACCACGGCAACGTGGAAAAATGGCGCAAAGAGCAATCCGAACAGATAACCAAATCCCGCCGCCCCGACATGTGGACCCACTATTCCACTAAAGGCGATAGCATTGATTGAGTGTTCAAAATGACGTTCCCAATATCAAGTTGGGGCGACAACTACGCGGGGCATCAGGCATTTTGTGTTTAAGATCTTAAAAGAACTTTGGGTGAACCAACCGCCTGAGAAATGCGTTGATAGTGCAATTGACGTTTGCCGCTCCCAGAAGAGCGGATCAACATGGTTTCCGCTTCCTGTACAATTTTCAGCGCAGATTTCTTCACCCCGGTAACAGCTTCTTTTTTAACAGCACGATACGTTCCGTTTTTACTGCGCTTTTTAGGAACAGACTTGTCTGCATTTGCCTTTTGAAGCCCTTCAAGTTTTTTGGCGGCATCCGTTAATATTTTGCGCGCGTCACGATAGTCAGGCTGACTTGATTTCACTGCTTTGGCGGCGGCCCTAAAAGCACCGGCCAAACAGGATGCCAAATATTCTTCTTTGACGGTTCGACATTCAGATGCTGCACCTTTCAAAGGTTTCGTAATCTTTGCAGTTGATTTATCG
>JASJIO010000182.1:0-3512 GCA_037625035.1 Amylibacter sp. | reverse complement strand
ACCAATCCGTTTGAGGGCGAACGCCGTGCAGGAACTGTTGGGTTTCCTTTGCAAGGGGTCGAGTTGAAAATCACCGACCCAAACACCGGCGAGACTTTGCCTAACGGCGAAATCGGCATTTTGGAGGTACGCGGTGACAATGTATTCCAAGGCTACTGGCAGATGCCTGAAAAAACCGCTGAAGAATTGCGCGAAGACGGGTTTTTCATCACGGGGGACATGGGTGTCATTGACGGCGATGGATATGTTCAAATTGTTGGGCGTAACAAGGATTTGATCATCTCGGGTGGGTTCAACATTTACCCCAAAGAAATAGAAGAGGTGTTGGATGCACAAAGCGGTGTTTTAGAAAGCGCGGTTGTCGGCGTGGCCCATGCTGATTTTGGTGAAACACCCGTTGGCGTGTTGATCCCCAAGGCCGGAGCCGCGCCCGATTTGGAAGCTATCACCGCCCATTTGCACAAAACACTGGCGCGTTTTAAACATCCGCGCAAATTGATCGTGATGGACGCGCTTCCTCGGAATACGATGGGGAAGGTGCAAAAGAACCTGCTGCGCGATCAGTTGAAGGGTATGTTTGATTAAGCAACGATGGGTGCCCCAATCATTTCGACGTTTTCCATTCCCTCGATGTAATACCAATCATCTTCGTAATTTTCGGTCATGCCATCGGTCAATTCACTCGGCCAATGTAGATCATGATTATGGCCCAGATGGCTCGGAAATTTTTGATCGAATGCGTCGCTCACATTTGCAAACTCCGCCCGCGTGTTGATTTTATTTTCGCTTAGATACGTGTGCATCAATATGGCCCCATGCAACGACAACCCTGAATTTACCGGTTCAGTTGTACCGACCAAGTCTTCGCGATTTTCAATGCCTGTAAAAGCCTGAACCACATCTCGCCAAATGAACGGATAATCTTCGTAGCGCCAAATCGTCATTGGAAGGTCCGATTTTTTCATCTGGGCGCGGTGCAGAAAATCGGACCAACGCAAGCCTTGGATATTAGCCTCAGCTACGAGTTTTTCAAACGAGACATCAGGTTTGGATCGGATACCTGTGCTGTAGCACGACGGAATAAACGTTGCGGGGTTGCGAATACCCACAAACAAACGCGTCGGGAGGCCTTCGAGCGCAGTAATAATCCGAGAAATCGTCGTCCCAATACGCGGGTAAAAAACTCCTTACCGATAGGGCGCATCAAAGTACCCGCGATTTTTGGATCAATCATCACAATACGGCGGTATTCTTTGTCTTGCGTCAGTTCCGACAAAAGATCTGCGTTAATCTTACCGATGTCGTTGTTGGCTTTCATCTGGCGTACAGCGCGTGCAAACGCTTTCTCGGCAAGTTCCGCACTGGGGACACAAACGCCCGCGTCCATCAATAGATTGCTGTTCAGCGCCAACATCTTACGCAGATGCTGTGTTCTCGTGCGATGCACGCCAATATGTAGTCGAAGATCCATACCTGCCCTATACCAGACTTAGCTTAGATTTGATGTACCAGAGTAAACCCAAATGAAAAAGCCCGAGTGGACACCGAAATAGCTTTGGTTTATGCGCGGATCAATGGCTGATACATCAGATATACCGCCTGTTACCCCTGTGCCACGTGTACCACGCGCGCGACGATGGCTGCCACTGGATGGCTGGGGGCTGATTGGGCTGATAATTGCGGGGTTGGTTATCTTGCCAATCGCGACTGTGTTTTGGCTCGCGCTGTTTCCTGCGGAAAATATATGGCCCCATATGATGGCCACCACCCTGCCCCGCTACGTTAAGAACTCCATCATAATGATGACAGGAGTCGGTGTGTTGGCGGGCTGCGTTGGGACGCTTACGGCGTGGATGGTTGTGATGTATCGTTTTCCAGGACGGAACATTTTGCAGTGGGCGTTATTGTTGCCCTTGTCATTGCCTGCCTACATCGCCGCCTTCGCGGTTGTCGATTTTCTTGAATATGCTGGCCCCCTGCAAACCTGGCTGCGCAGCGTTTTTGATTGGGCAACACCGCGCGACTACATGTTCCCCGAAATTCGATCACGTGGCATTGCAATCCTAGTGCTGGCATCCGCATTGTACCCTTACGTGTACTTCCTAACGCGCAGTGTGTTTCGCACCCAATCAGGTGCCGCGATAGAGGTCGCGCGTGCCCTTGGCTGTGGCCCAATCAGCAGCTTTTTGCGTGTTGGATTGCCGCTGGCTCGCCCAGCGATCGCCGCCAGCGTTGCGATTGTGATGATGGAAACGCTGAACGAGTTTGGCGCGATGGAATTTTTCGCAGTTCAAACGCTGACCACCGGAATATTCTCGGTCTGGCTCGACGGGAATAACGCGGGTGGCGCAGCGCAATTGGCCTGTGTCATTCTGGTGTTCGTGATGGTGCTTGTGGTTCTAGAAAAATCCAGCCGACGTCGGCTTAAATTCCATGAAACCGCGCGGAACATGCGCCCACCCCAGCCTCTTGTTTTACAAAAAGCGGCGGGATGGGCGACGATGATTTTGTGTATTGTTCCAGTCCTTACCGGATTTGTTTTGCCGATGATCATTTTACTGGATCATGCGGTCGGCCACCTAGAGCTTTGGGCCGATGCTGATTTATGGAAGGCGACATTGCGCACGATAACACTGGCAGGGATTGCCGCGATCTTCACAGTGTTGGCAGGCGTTCTGTTGGTGTTCAGCGTGCGTTTAATGCGTAACGGGTTTATGACACGGTTACTGCCAATCACGACCATTGGGTACGCTGCACCCGGCGCTGTTTTGGGATTGGGAATCCTCTACCCGTTTGCCGCATTAGACCATACGCTCGCCGATTCCATTTTATGGGTCACAGGATTTGATCCAGGTTTATTGCTGGTCGGTTCAATGGGCGCAGTCATTCTGGCGTATTGTGTTCGATTTTTCGCAATTTCAGTGGGTACGATTGATGTGGCATTCACCAAAATTTCACCCAGCCTAGGCATGGCATCGCGCTCCCTTGGCAAAACACCCTGCCAAACATTGGTTAAACTGTACACCCCGTTAATCAAAGGCAGCGTCGCGACAGCGGGCCTGTTGATTTTTGTCGATGCAGCCAAAGAATTGCCAGCAACGTTGTTGCTTTATTCGCAAAACACTTTGGCCACGACAGTCTATGGCAAAGCCTCGCTAGAGGACATCGAAGGAGCAGCACCAGCCGCCCTAGTCATCGTGTTAATCAGCTTAATCGCCGTTGCGATCGTAAGCATTGCCAACCGCGACTAATTTTTTACGAAAAGTCACCAAA
Organism: Amylibacter sp.; assembly: GCA_037625035.1. GTDB lineage: Bacteria > Pseudomonadota > Alphaproteobacteria > Rhodobacterales > Rhodobacteraceae > Amylibacter. Next base: position 239 of record JASJIO010000182.1, on the reverse strand, counting down.
ACTGCTTGCAATCATCTGCATTTTCCCTCAAACCGCCCGCCAATGCCCCTATAGCTCAGCTGGTAGAGCAATTGATTTGTAATCAATAGGTCCGCGGTTCGAGTCCGTGTGGGGGCACCACTTTTACCAAGAACCGTGGATCAAGTACCTGATTTGCAAGGAATTTAAACCTTAGCAAGAAAACGGGTGTACCACATGGGTTACCAAAAACCACTTTACTTAACCACGAAGCGCAATGT
>JASJIO010000181.1:0-3135 GCA_037625035.1 Amylibacter sp. | reverse complement strand
GCAACGCCGAACAGAAAGCCAAGGCCTTGGTCGATGCCGCCAAGCGCTGATTTTTGGATCATGCCCGAAAACAGCGGTGTAAAGATGGACACGACGATCAGGGCAATTGCGAAAACAACCGCGAAGGCGATAATGAGCGAGAGGACGCAGGAGCCGCTGATGAAATCGGAGAGAATGGGGACTTCTTTGAGGAGGGGTTCGACCATGGGCGTGAGCATGTAGGCCGCGATTGCGGCGACCACCCAGCCTGCGATTGAGAGGATTTCGCGCACTAAACCGCGCGAATAGGCAAGAATTGCCGAGATCAAAATGATAACAGCGACGCCGCCGTCTACCAATGTGAAACCTTCCATTTGTATCCCCTTTATCAGACCTCTAAAGCGTTTCAACTTTGTATTGAAACGCAATTCCCTGCCTCCGCCAAAAGGCGGAACGGGATTTGCATTAATCTTTGTTTAACAAAAGTTAAACCTCTATATCGCCGAAACAATCCGCGATAAATGCGCCGACATCATCTACTTTTTTTACGTTCATGCCAGATGTGCTGGCCAATTTCATTCGTGATGGCGCAAATGCGCCACTAAAGCCCAACTTTTTGGCTTCTTTCAGTCGGGCTTCTGCCTGAGAAATCGGTCTTAATCCACCAGAAAGACTGATTTCGCCAAAAATTACCAGATCACCGGGGAGGCTGGTGTCTTGGCGGGCGGATATGAGTGCAGCTGCCACGGCCAAATCGGCGGCGGGTTCGGAAATACGCATGCCCCCCGCGATGTTGAGGTAGACGTCCATACCTTGAAACGACAAGCCGCAACGAGATTCGAGCACCGCGAGGATCATCGAGAGGCGGCCACTGTCCCAGCCGACAACTGTTCGCCGCGCATTGGCGAGCGATGTTTGTGCGACGAGGGCTTGGATTTCAACAAGCAGGGGGCGTGTGCCCTCAATCCCTGCAAATACGACGGAACCAGGGGCGGGTTTTTCACGATCTGACAGGAAGAGTGCGGAGGGGTTGGTGACTTGCTCTAAGCCAGCGCCTGTCATCTCGAACACGCCGATTTCATCCACTGGGCCAAAACGGTTTTTCACGGCGCGTAAGATGCGGAATTGGTGGCCGCGTTCGCCTTCAAAATAGAGGACCGTATCGACCATGTGTTCCACAACGCGGGGGCCTGCGATTTGGCCTTCTTTTGTGACGTGACCCACAAGGATAACGATGATGCCTTTGCGTTTGGCGAATGTGGTAAGTTCGTGGGCGACGGCGCGGACTTGGGACACGGAGCCGGGGGCGCTGTCGATGTGATCGACCCACATGGTTTGAATGGACTCAATGACCACGAGGTCGGGTTTTTCAGCCTCGAGTGTTGTGAGGATGTCGCGCAAGTTGGATTCAGACGCGAGTTGCACGGGGGAATGGGTGATTTCTAGGCGTTTTGCGCGCATGCGGATTTGGGACGCGGCTTCCTCGCCGGATACATAGATTGCTTTTTTACCTGTGAGCGCGAATTTTGCGGCGGCTTGCAGCATCAGGGTGGATTTACCGATGCCGGGATCACCGCCCACAAGGATTGCAGAGGCGGGGACGAAACCACCGCCAAGCACGCGGTCGAGCTCCTCGATGCCGCAGTTGGCGCGGGGGAGTGGTTTGTCTTCGGTTGTGAGATCACTGAGCGCGACTTTGCGTCCCTTAGTTGCGCCGAGGGTTTTAGTGCCCGGACCAGCGGCCAAAGGTGCCTGTTGCTCGATGGAATTCCATTCACCGCAGGTTTCACATCGCCCCGCCCATTTTTTGTGGGACGCGCCGCAGGAGGAACAGGTGAATGCGAGTGATTGTTTGGCCATGTATCGGTTTTCAATTTTCTAATGTTTCGCGTAACGCAAAGCCCGTTTGAGCACAGCGAGAGGCAGGGGTTCGTGTTTCAATAAATTGATAAACCGAATTGTGCAATCATTTGGCCTGCTCAGAAGTCTCTTTGCCAGATTTGTCGAAAATCGTGATGGCGTAGGAGGCGAGAACGCAGGCGGTGAACAGGTAGAGGCCCCAGCCCGTTTCCAAGCGCCCGACGCCGACGCCTTTTGCGACGACGATGTAGATGGCGATGAGGAAGATGTCGGCCATCGCGAGGCGGCCCATTTGGGTGAGGATAGGTTTAATTTTCGCGGAAATGACGCCGAATTGGATGAGGGTGGTGCTGATGACTTTGGCCATCGGGGCAATCAGGGCGAGGGTGGAGACGATGAGGGCGAAGAAAATGTCCTTTTCCCAGAGTGCCTGGATGCCAGAGAAAACTGAGATTTCGCTGAGGGAAAAGAAGGGGAGCAGGCCTGATTTTAGGAGGGGTGCGAACCATGCGATCGGGAATAGGATCAGCAACGCAAGGTTGGCGAATTTGAAGAGCGTTTGGGGCAGTGTGGTGAGGTGCATTGCGGGTGGCCTATGATGGGATCGCCCTTGGCGAAGGTATTTTTGCTCAAAAGAATCTTAGTCAGTGTGGGCGCGTGTTTGAAGGGTTAAGGGCGCATTTTGGACCAAACTGTTTCTTCAAAATAGTCCTGTATGCTGTCTGACAGGCGGTAACGGCGGGTGATATTTGGCAAGATTTCGTGGCTGTCGATGGCGGTTTGGCACAGGTTTTTGAGTTTCGTGTAGGACGCGATGGCGCGGGATTCTATGTCGGCGATTTTGGGGCTCTGTCGGATTTTGTGTGCGATGTCTGCGCTGCGATTTGACAGGCGTTTGGGCAGGGGGAGTGTGACTGTGTTTGGGTTCATTTCATCAAACATTTTACTGCCAAGTTGGGAGCGTTTGTCGAATGGAGTACAGGCAAAACCGCGCACGATTTTCACGCAAAATTCGGGGTAAGATTTGGTGTGATAGTGGCGCAAATTTACATTTTTATATTTGAAATCAGGTAGTTGATTTCCAGTCCGCATCATCGGCCTGATCGGTGTGCCATCTGGATCAAGCCAAGTGACGTCTTCGCGAAAGGCGCGGTGTTTGTGCAGGTTGTACAGGCGAGAAATCTTTGGGCGGTAGAGGGATTTGACCTGTTTGAACGGGCGCTCGGTTCCTTGATTATTGATCCCTCCTGCGCGGGTAAAGTGGGTTGTGACGGGGGCAGGATCGAAAGCGGTTTG
>JASJIO010000180.1:0-19304 GCA_037625035.1 Amylibacter sp. | reverse complement strand
GGGGCTTATTTTTGTCAGCGGCGTCGGCGCGATTTCTGGCCCGTTAGTGGTTGGTTGGATGATGGGAGCATTCGGTGCCGATAGCTTCTTCCTTTATATTGGGATTCTGTTGTTCGTTACGTCGATCTATGCGTTCTATCGGACATTCCAGCGTGAAGCACCAAGTGTGGATGACACAGCAAGCTATCAACCCGTATTTGCGTCAGCATCACCTGTAGTTGTTGAAGTCGCGCAAGAATGGTCGATCGACACAGAATTGGAAGCAGAAGAAGAGGCAGCAAATGCGTCTTAGCGCAACAAATGGAAACTTTTGCCGAAATAAAATGCTATTTTATTAAAAATCAGTTGACGTAGGAGCGAACTCGTAACAACGCTATAAATATACTTTGGGGGCACTTTGTCGGAGGAACAAATGGACAAAGCGCGAGCTATAATTGAGTTTTGGGTTAACGAAGTTGGCCCAAGTGGATGGTATCAAGGCACCGATGCGTTGGATCAATCAATCCGTGATAAATTCATGGATGATTGGGAAGCTGCAAAGGCTGGTGCATATGATGGCTGGGCAAGATGCCCTGAGAAATCATTGGCATTGTTAATTCTATTGGATCAATTCCCGCGAAACATGTTTCGCGAAGATCCAAGTGCCTTTGCGACGGATAAAAAAGCACGTGAAGTCGCAAGCCTTGCTATCGAGCAGGGGTTTGACAAGCGCAACGACGAGCCGCAGCGTCAGTTCTTTTATATGCCGTTTATGCATTCCGAATGTTTGCAACACCAAGAACGCAGTGTCCGCTTGATCAAAGACCGTCTACCAGAATCGAGTGAAGGCAACATTCTTCATGCAAAAGTGCACCGCGAAGTGATCCGCATGTTTGGCCGTTTCCCCTATCGTAATGGCGCGTTGAGCAGGACAAGCACGCTTCACGAGCAAAAATTCATGGACGATGGCGGCTACGCTGCGATTACCAAGAAATTGCAAAAAGCCGCCTAGGTTGGCTTAAAAACACCTGTTACCTTTTTGGTTGCTGCACTTGCGACTCTGGTGGAAATGTAGCATCCTTGCAATATGGTTCAACATTAAACCAATTTTGTGAGGACGCAATGACTGACACTCAGTTTGATATGATCATTATCGGAGCAGGACCTGGGGGATACGTCTGTGCCATCCGTGGTGCGCAGAACGGTCTTAAGGTTGCAATCGTTGAGCGCGAACATCTTGGCGGTATCTGTTTGAACTGGGGCTGTATTCCAACCAAGGCTATGCTGCGGTCCTCCGAAGTTTTCCACTTGATGGAAAGGGCAAAAGAATTTGGCCTTACTGCCGATAAGTTCGGGTATGATTTGGATGCGGTCGTGAAGCGTTCGCGCGGTGTTGCCAAACAACTGTCAGGTGGCGTCGGACACCTTTTAAAGAAGAATAAAGTCACTGTTGTCATGGGCGTGGCCAAACTCGCAGGGGATGGCAAGGTCGTCGTTACAACGGACAAAGGTGAAGAAACGCTCACAGGTAAATCCATCGTTGTTGCCACGGGCGCGCGTGCGCGTGAACTGCCAGGACTAGAGGCCGACGGGGATCTGGTGTGGACATACAAACACGCCTTGAACCCGCCGCGAATGCCCAAAAAGCTGTTGGTGATTGGGTCTGGCGCGATTGGTATCGAATTTGCCAGTTTCTTTAATACGCTTGGAACTGAAACGACGGTTGTTGAAGTGATGGACCGCGTTCTGCCTGTTGAAGACGCTGAAATTTCGAAACTCGCTAAAAAGCAGTTTGAAAAGCAGGGCATGAAGATCATGGAGAAATCTATGGTCAAAAAGCTGGATCGTGCGAAGAGCAAAGTTACCGCGCATATCGAAGTTAAGGGCAAAATTGAGCAATTTGAATTCGACACGGTTATTTCCGCCGTTGGGATTGTCGGTAATGTCGAAGGTTTGGGCATGGAAGAGCAGGGGATCAAGATTGATCGAACCCATGTCATTACGGACGAGTTCTGCCGCACTGGCGTTGAGGGTGTTTTTGCGATTGGTGATATCGCAGGCGCTCCTTGGTTGGCGCATAAGGCATCTCATGAGGGGGTAATGGTAGCGGATTTGGTTGCTGGAAAACATGCCCATCCCGTTAAACCAGAGAGCATTGCAGGCTGTACCTATTGCTATCCACAAGTGGCGAGCGTTGGTATGACTGAAGCCAAAGCAAAAGAGGCGGGTTTAGAAATTAAGGTTGGTCGTTTCCCGTTCATTGGCAATGGCAAAGCAATCGCGCTTGGTGAGCCTGAGGGCTTGGTAAAAACTATTTTTGATGCAAAAACAGGCGAATTGCTGGGGGCGCATATGATCGGTGCCGAAGTGACCGAGCTGATCCAAGGTTATGTAATCGGGCGACAATTGGAAACTACGGAACAAGATTTGATGCAAACTGTGTTCCCGCATCCTACATTGTCTGAAATGATGCACGAAAGTGTATTGGATGCCTATGGCGGCGCGATCCATTTTTAGATAGATGGAAGTGACAGCACAAAGGCCATGATGACATGCGAGACCTGAAAATACCTGCCGAACGTCACCCTGAAAAGGCGCGCAAACCTGACAATTTTCAGCCTAGAAAACCCAGCTGGATTCGGGTAAAGGCTCCAACATCCAAAGGGTATTTTGAGACGCGTAATATTATGCGTGAAAACAACCTTGTCACAGTGTGCGAAGAAGCCGGTTGTCCGAATGTTGGCGAATGTTGGTCCCAAGGTCATGCAACCATGATGATTATGGGCGAAGTGTGTACGCGGGCCTGTACGTTTTGCAACATTGCTACGGGTAAACCGCCTGAAGACCTCGATGTGTTTGAACCGGGGCGTGTGGCTGCTGCGGTAAAAAAACTCGGTTTGAATCACGTTGTTATTACGTCTGTAGACCGCGATGATGTCGAAGATGGCGGTGCCGAGCATTTTGCCCAAACAATCCGTGCAGTGCGCAAACAATCGCCATCCACGACAATCGAAATCCTGACACCTGACTTTATTCGTTGTGATGACAAAGCGTTAGAGGTTGTTGTTGAAGCGCGCCCCGACGTGTTCAATCACAATCTTGAAACCGTTCCAGGCCTGTACCCAGAGGTACGCCCAGGTGCGCGATACTTCCATTCATTGCGTCTTTTGCAACGTGTCAAAGAACTCGATCCATCCATGTTCACCAAATCGGGCATCATGGTCGGCCTTGGCGAAGATAAACAATCCGTTATGCAAGTGATGGATGACATGCGTGCGGCGGACATCGATTTCATGACCATCGGGCAATACCTGCAACCAACGCCGAAACATCATGTTTTGGATCGTTTTGTGACTCCTGAAGAATTTGCAGTTTATGAAAAAACCGCATTCAGCAAAGGCTTTTTGATGGTTTCAGCCACACCGCTGACACGATCATCCTATCATGCTGGCGATGATTTTGCTCGTTTGCGGGATGCACGGATGAAAGCTTTGGGTCGGGTTTAAACGAATTCTCACGGCTTCAATGTTCCTTAAATACCAAAAAAATGTAGTTGTGACGAAAAAGCCGTCGTAAATTATTCGCTAAGGCCTTTCCATTCCCATATTTCCGTGGGATATGGCGTTGGCAACACAGATACGTCCAGCAGGAGAATGCAATGGAAATTCGTGAGGCCCTTACCTTTGATGATGTTCTACTTGTGCCCGGGGCATCTACGGTGCTGCCAGCAACGGCGGATACACGTACTTTCGTGACAAAAAGCATCCCCTTGAACATTCCACTGCTGAGTTCCGCAATGGACACCGTGACCGAATCCCGCATGGCCATTGCAATGGCGCAGGCTGGTGGCATGGGTATTTTGCACCGCAACCTGACGCTTGATGAACAGCAACAACAGGTGCGTCGTGTAAAGCGGTTTGAGAGCGGGATAGTGTATAATCCGATCACACTGACGCCGAACCAAACTTTGGGCGATGCAAAGGCGTTGCAGGCCAAATACCGTGTAACTGGGTTTCCTGTGGTTGATGAAATGGGACGTATCTTGGGTATCGTTACCAATCGCGACATGCGGTTTGCCAGCGCAGATAATACGCCTGTTAGTACAATGATGACGGGGGATAACCTTGCGATCTTGCGTGAACCTGCGGATCTTGCAGAGGCCAAATCCATGATGCACGAGCGGCGCATCGAAAAGCTGTTGGTGGCAGATGAGAATAACAAACTTACTGGTTTGTTAACGATCAAGGATATCGAGCAATCTGTTTTGAACCCTGATGCGTGCAAAGATGACAAAGGTCGCCTTCGCGTCGGCGCGGCATCCACTGTTGGTGACAACGGCTTTGAACGTTCTGAGCAACTGATTGATGCAGGTGTTGATCTTTTGGTGATTGATACAGCCCATGGCCATTCCGTGAGCGTTGCAGAAGCGGTGACGCGGATCAAAAAGCTGAGCAATTCAGTACAAGTGGTCGCAGGGAACGTCGCTACAGCCGAAGCGACACGCGCACTGATCGACGCTGGTGCTGATGCCATTAAGGTCGGTATTGGACCGGGTTCCATCTGTACAACACGCATCGTGGCAGGTGTTGGTGTTCCGCAATTAACTGCCATTAATGATTGCGCCGAAGAGGGTGCCAAGTCGGGAATTCCGATCATTGCTGATGGTGGCATTAAATTTTCTGGTGATTTTGCTAAGGCCATTGCGGGCGGTGCTTCTTGTGCAATGGTTGGTTCAATGCTGGGCGGAACAGACGAAGCCCCTGGCGAGATCATTTTGTACCAAGGGCGTTCTTACAAATCATTCCGCGGCATGGGATCTGTTGGCGCAATGGCACAAGGATCTGCTGATCGATATTTCCAGAAGGAGGCCCGCGCAGAAAAACTGGTTCCAGAAGGCATTGAGGGACAAGTTCCGTACAAAGGCCCAGCGGGGACAGTTCTGCATCAAATGATCGGCGGTTTGCGGGCTGCGATGGGGTACACGGGCTGTGCAACCATTGAAGACATGCGCCACAATTGCAAATTCGTTAAAATTTCGGGGGCTGGCCTGAAAGAAAGCCACGTGCATGAAGTTCAAATCACGCGCGAAAGCCCAAATTATCGGATTGGCTAAGTGACACCTGCTGCGCGATATGCCGTTGCCTTAGATATTTTGGATGGTTTCCTTAACGGGGAACCTGCGGAAAAATTGTTATCCAATTGGGCACGCAAAAACCGGTATGCTGGCAGCAAAGACCGCGCTGGCGTGCGTGATATTGTGTTTGATTGCCTGCGAAATCTGCGTAGCTATGGAGCACAAAGCGGTATTGATGGCGGTCGTGGCATCGCTATTGGACATTGTCTAGCTTTAGATATTGATCCTGCAGATATGTTTTCGGGTGTGGGATATGCACCGAGCGCGCTTTGTGAAGAAGAAAACATATCAATCGCTCAATCATCCACGCCTACGATGTTTGAAACGGCAAATCTGCCAGATTGGATTTGTGAAATCGTTCAAGTGGATTGGGAAACTGATTTTGGACAGATTACTCAGGCGCTTGGCGACCGTGCGCCGGTAGATTTGCGCGTAAATTTGGCCAAAGCATCTACTGGGCCCGCGATTGCTTCGCTCGCGCTTGAAAATATCATCGTGGAACCTGTAGTTTCGGTTCCAACGGCATTGCGAGTGGTGCAAAATCCACGGCGGGTAGCTGGATCAACTGCATTTGGGCAAGGGCTGGTGGAGCTGCAAGATGCGGCATCCCAAGCAGTGATTGGGATGTTGGATATTCGTGATGGCATGCAGGTGCTCGATTACTGTGCTGGTGGGGGTGGAAAAACCCTTGCTATGGCTGGTTTGGCTATAGGCGCAAATTTTGATGCTTGGGATATCAGCAGTGCTCGTCTTGCGCCGTTAGAAGAAAGAGCAACACGCGCGGGAGCAAAGGTACGCCTGTTGGGCGATGCCCCAAAACATGCAATCTATGACCTGGTTTTGGTGGATGCGCCCTGTTCTGGATCTGGATCATGGCGACGAAACCCTGAGGAGAAATGGCGGTTAACCCAAGAGCGTTTGTTGGAGCTGCAAACCTTGCAAGTCGAAGTTTTACAGGCTGCGGCAAAGAATGTTTTAGCTGGTGGCACGCTTGCGTATGCAACGTGTTCAATTTTCAAACGAGAAAATGGCCAGCAAGTTGATAAATTTTTAGCACGGAACCCTGATTTTTCCCTCATAAAAGACCATGAGTTTAACATCGGGGAACCAAGCGACGGATTTTATTGCTCTATTTTGAAAAAACAACTGTAGCGTGTTAACTTAAATCTGTTAATGCCTTAGGTGTGAATAAAGGGGTGGGATTTTAATCATCAAGCCCGCGGATGCTTCATGACTACGATTAAGATTTCACAATACGTCACCCTTGTGGCGTTGGTTTGGATTGCATGTGCAAGCCTATTCTTGTTTTGGGCACTGCCTGATGCGATGCTTCTTTTTGGTATGATTACATTTCTAAGCGGCTTTGCCTTGGCGGCGGTTAGCCGTCTAAAATTTGTGCCAGCTCCAGAAGACTAAAACATTGAAGCAACCGATTTTTAGCAAAGCGACGTTTCACTGATACCAGCAACCGTGGAGCAGTTGAATAATCCCCTGACTGAATTGCAAATCGCCCAAAAGGTGCAAAGCCTGTTTGATCGGCTTCCCATTGCAATGGTTCATATCGACAGTAACGGGTGTATTGGGCAAACCAATGCTGCTGCACGAGATTTCTTGCAATTGGAGCCCGCTGAAACGCCGCTTTTTCAAACGCTGGTAGAAGGGTTAGGGAGCAGCGTTAGTGTCTGGATGCAGACGGCTCGGGACAATGACACAGTTAGCAAACCTGAGATGGTACAGGTGAAGCGCAGTAAAACCGTAGCCATTCTTCAGGTATAGTTGATGCCGCCACCCGTTGATGGTCAAGGAGGTTTGATTGCAACCTTATCGGATGCGACTGAGCTTAAATCATTAGAAGCGCAATTTGTGCAAAGTCAAAAAATGCAGGCGATTGGTCAATTGGCTGGTAGGGTTGCGCATGACTTTAATAATCTTCTGACGGCAATTTCGGGATATTGTGACTTGCATCTTCTGCGGCATGAAAAGGGAGATCAGGATCATGCGGATCTGATCCAAATCACGCACAATGCAAATCGAGCAGCGGCCCTTGTCGGGCAATTATTGGCATTTTCGAGAAAACAAATGCTTACGCCACAAGTTCTATCCGTAAATGAAACGCTGTTGGAACTTACACATTTGCTCAGCCGATTGCTGAGTGAAAAGGTTAAAATGGTGGCGGAATATGGCAAAGATCTACCCTGTGCATTCGTGGACGGGCGGCAATTGGAACAGGTCATTATGAACCTTGTTGTAAACGCCCGCGATTCGATGCCTGATGGTGGTGAAGTAACAATTCGCAGTGATATGCAGGTTTTCGAAACCAATAAACGGATGCACCGTGTTGTTGTTCCGAAAGTAAAATACGTCACCATTTCTGTGGCTGACACGGGGTGCGGCATTCGCGCGAAACATCTTGAAAAGACTTTCGAACCTTTCTTTTCTACAAAAGATGTGGGGGAAGGAACCGGGCTTGGGCTGTCGATGGCGTATGGAATCATAAATCAAACTGGCAGGTTTATCTTTGCCGAAAGCGAGGTGGGCAAGGGCTCTGAATTTTCAATTTATTTACCAGCCCATGAAGGCACCGTGTTGCCCAGCGAGCCAAAGAAACGAGATAAAACAGGGCGTTCTGCATCTCTGAACGGGCTATCAGTCCTTTTGGTTGAAGACGAGGCACCTGTACGAACGTTAGCGTCGCGCGCACTGGCGATGCAGGGTGTGCGAGTAACCGAGGCAGATTCAGCCGAGGTCGCGTTGGAAAAATTGTCTGACCCAGTTCTTTTTGTTGATATCATCGTTTCTGATGTGGTGATGCCTGGCATGGATGGCCCCACTTGGGTCGCCAAAGCAAAAGAAGATCGCCCCTACGTAAAGGTGATCTTTGTATCTGGGTATGCCGAGGAAAGTTTTACAACAGAATACGGCGAAATTTCGAATGCGTGTTTTTTACCTAAACCATTTTCGCTGAAGCAATTGATCGAAATGGTTCGCGAGTTGGCCAGATAGTCAGTGTCAGGTAAGGGGCGCAGACGGTCATAAATTTCGTAATCTGGTGCCAGTATTTCGTTTAGTTCGACGCGCAATTCTTGGCTTAAATCCAGTTCGGCTATTGGAGACTGATTAGCGCACCGCAGTTGGAACTTTTTCCCGATACGGTTTTGTAAAAATCGCACAAGCCCGTCGATGTCTTCATACCGAAACAAATGGCTCATCCCAACATCGCCATTTTTGTTGGACATGAATCTTGCTTGCGATCCAATTCGCGCAAAGGGTTTTTGGATCATCTGAAAGGTAGCTTTCGATGAAGTGATCAAAACTTATGTCGGCAATCGAGTTTTTTGATTCCTGTAATTCAACACGTGAACGGTAACGATACCAACTGCCTAACTAATCAATGGGCTTGCGGATCACGGCAACCGTATCGGGCTCATTTCCCGTAAGGGACATGATAAACGGCTCTAACAGGCTTTAATATTTACGATAGGGTGTGTGTTTGGCATTTGGAAATGCGGATATCGCAAGTTGTTCCCAACGCCATTTCAATAGAGGTCGATGCCGTTTTCGGAGTCGCAAAGAAAACCAGCTTTTCTTTGAGGAAAACCATCATATTAGAATATTTACCCATCAAACTAATTTAAAAACACTGTTGTTTACTATTCATAAAGGTTCCTAGCCAAATGTGAAATTGAAAATTTAACTTGAAATGTTTTTATTTTGTTCTCATACAGGGAAGTAAGAACAAGTAGCGAACATCACCGTGCAGCGAACCAAGGTTCAAAACACACCAGAAGCGATTGCCGATGTACTGGCAATGTGAAATAACGGAGACGAAACATGGCGACGAACTTACTCGATAAGACAGAAAGAAAGTCAATGGATAAGCAAAAAGCACTCGAATCTGCGCTTGGTCAAATCGAGCGTCAGTTCGGCAAAGGGTCGATCATGAAATTGGGCGATAATCCCATCATGGATATCGAAGCCACGTCAACTGGCTCCATCGGGCTAGATATTGCGCTTGGTATAGGTGGCATTCCCAAAGGCCGGATCATCGAGATCTACGGCCCTGAAAGCTCAGGTAAAACGACGCTCACATTGCACGCTATTGCAGAAGAGCAAAAAACAGGCGGCGTTTGTGCGTTTGTAGATGCGGAACACGCACTTGATCCAACTTACGCCAAAAAATTGGGCATTAATCTGGACGAGTTGTTGATTTCCCAACCAGATGCAGGTGAGCAAGCGCTCGAAATTACAGATACCTTGGTTCGTTCCGGGGCGGTTTCTATGGTTGTGGTCGATTCGGTTGCGGCCCTTACGCCAAAGGCAGAGCTTGAAGGCGATATGGGCGATCACCAAGTTGGCGCGCAGGCACGTTTGATGTCTCAGGCGATGCGCAAACTGACGGGATCAATCAGTAAATCAAAATGTACCGTTATCTTCATCAACCAAATCCGCATGAAGATTGGCGTGATGTTTGGCTCCCCTGAAACAACATCAGGTGGTAATGCGCTGAAATTCTACGCTTCGGTCCGTTTGGATATCCGCCGCATTGGCGCGATCAAAGACCGCGAAGAAATTGTTGGCAACGCCACCCGCGTAAAAGTTGTGAAAAACAAAGTCGCGCCGCCGTTCAAACAAGTTGAATTTGATATCATGTACGGTGAAGGTATTTCAAAGCGGGGCGAATTGATCGACCTTGGCGTGAAAGCAGGTATCGTTGAAAAATCGGGCTCTTGGTTCTCGTATGGGGATCAAAGGATCGGGCAGGGACGTGAAAACGCTAAAACCTTCCTGAAAGACAATGCTGGCGTCGCATGGGAGATCGAAGACAAAATCCGCGCGTCGCACGGGCTTGAGTTTGATATGCCAAAACCAGAAATCGAAGCCGTAAAGGCAACAGAAGCCGTAAAGAAAGCGGATGGGGATGATGTGCTGGAAGTCTAAATTCAGCCAAACCTTTAGAACACGCCGTGGATGCAAATCTGCGGCGTTTTTGTTTGTACTGTGGACAGTTTAGGCACGCGCGGTATAACCACGCTCAGACTTAATTTCACCTGTTTGAGGACATGACAATGGCTGGCGTAAACGATATCCGCTCCACGTTTCTTTCGTATTTTGAAAAGAATGACCACGCGGTTGTAGACAGTTCCCCACTTGTGCCGCGCAATGATCCGACTTTGATGTTCGTGAACTCTGGTATGGTACAGTTCAAAAACCTGTTCACAGGTGTTGAAACACGCGATTATAAACGGGCAACCTCTGCGCAAAAATGCGTGCGTGCAGGCGGCAAGCATAACGATCTGGATAATGTTGGGTATACTGCGCGCCATCACACGTTTTTTGAAATGTTGGGGAACTTTTCCTTTGGCGATTACTTCAAAGAAGAAGCGATTCCATTTGCGTGGAAATTGATCACCGAAGACTTTGGTATTGATAAGTCGCGCTTGATCACGACAGTGTACCACACAGACGATGAAGCCTATGAAATGTGGAAGAAACTCGGCATGCCAGAGGATCGCATCATCCGCATCGCAACGTCTGATAATTTTTGGCAGATGGGACCGACTGGCCCTTGCGGACCTTGTACCGAGATTTTCTACGATCACGGCGAACACATTTGGGGCGGTCCTCCTGGTTCAGCGGATGAAGACGGTGACCGGTTTATCGAAATCTGGAACGTCGTTTTCATGCAGAACGAACAGTTCGCAGACGGCTCCATGACTGCGCTTGATATGCAATCCATTGATACGGGTATGGGGTTGGAACGGATTGCGGCCCTGCTTCAGGGCAGCCACGACAATTACGACACCGATCTGTTCAAAGCATTGATCGAGGCATCCGCGCAGGGGACAGGCGTTGATCCCTATGGGGATCAAAATGTGCATCACCGCGTGATTGCGGATCACCTGCGTGCTACTTCTTTCCTAATTGCGGACGGTATTTTGCCATCAAATGAGGGTCGTGGTTATGTTTTGCGCCGCATTATGCGTCGCGCCATGCGTCACGCGCATCTGCTTGGCTCACAAGACCCGCTGATGCATCGCCTTGTGCCAGAATTAGTGCGCCAAATGGGGCAGGCGTATCCAGAGCTTGACCATGCGCAATCAATGATCGAAGAAACATTATTGCAAGAAGAAACCCGTTTCAAAATAACATTGGATCGTGGTTTGAAGCTGCTTGATGCTGAACTTGAGGGCATGGTTGAGGGCTCATCCCTTGATGGGAAAACGGCGTTCAAATTGTATGACACCTATGGGTTTCCGCTGGATTTGACCCAAGATGCATTGCGTGAAAAGGGTGTTGAAGTAGACACAGACGGTTTTGATGCTGCGATGAATGCGCAGAAAGAAAAAGCGCGTGCCGCTTGGTCTGGGTCAGGTGAAGCCACAGATGAGAGCGTTTGGTTCGAAATTGCTGATAAAAATGGCAGCACAGAGTTTCTGGGTTACGATACTGAAGTGGCCGAGGGGCAAATTCTTGCGATTATCATGGATGGTATGCCGACAGATAACGCATCAAAAGGTACAAGTGTAAATCTGGTGCTAAACCAAACCCCGTTTTACGGGGAAAGCGGTGGTCAGGTTGGCGACAGGGGTGTTGTTAAAACAGCCAACGGTCTTGTTACGATTACGGATGTTAAGAAAAAGGTGGGCGTTTATGTTCATATCGGCGATGTCACTGAAGGTAAGATAACCAAAGGTGAAGCCGCTGAGTTGAGCGTCGATCATGCGCGCCGCACAGCTATTCGCGCGAACCATTCGGCAACACACTTGTTGCACGAAGCCTTGCGGGTTTCACTTGGGGATCATGTGGCGCAGCGTGGATCATTGAATGCCGAAGATCGTTTACGGTTTGATTTCAGCCATTCTAAAGCGATGAATGCTGATGAATTGGCGCAGGTCGAAAAAGACGTGAATACCTATGTCCGCCAAAATACGCCAGTCGAAACGCGGATCATGACGCCCGATGACGCGCGTAATCTGGGCGCACAGGCGCTGTTTGGTGAAAAGTACGGCGATGAAGTGCGAGTGGTATCAATGGGTCGCCAAGATGGTTCTGGCAAAGGCACGGATCGGAACACCTATTCGTTGGAACTGTGTGGGGGAACGCATGTGAGCGGCACAGGTGACATAGGCTCGTTTGTGGTGTTGAGCGAAAGTTCCACCTCATCTGGGATACGTCGGATCGAGGCGCTAACAGGACAAGCTGCGCAGGACTATTTGCGAGGGCAGGATACAGTTTTGGCCGAAGCCGCACTTGTGCTGAAAGCGCCATCCTCTGAGGTTCCCAATCGGATAAAAGCCTTGCAGGACGAGCGTAAGCAAATGCAAAATGAAATCGCAGAGTTGCGCAAACAAGTTGCGATGGGTGGGACTGCCGCTGGTTCAGATGCTGAAACTATCAACGGCGTAATGTTTCTGGGCCAGATTCTGTCTGATGTGCCAGGCAAAGATTTGCGTGGGCTAATTGACGAGCACAAAACGCGCATGGGATCCGGTGCTATTGTCCTAATTTCTGGTGCAGGCGGGAAAGCCGCGATTGCAGCTGGTGTGACAGATGACTTGACGTCCACGCTTTCTGCGGTTGATCTAGTCAAAGCAGCTGCCGAGGTGCTCGGTGGTAAAGGGGGCGGTGGTCGCCCTGACATGGCGCAAGCAGGTGGCCCATCAGCAGATAATGCTTATACCGCCTTAGATGCAGTGCGCAAAATTTTGGAGAGCTAAAATGGCCGTTTACACGATGGCACATATTGATGTGCAAAATGATGATGAATACGCGAAATACGCCGTGCTTGCTGGTCCTGCCGTTGAGAAATTCGGTGGCATATTTCTAGCGCGGGGCGGCGAGACAGTTGTAATGGAGGGCCAGGGCCGTGCACGTAATGTGATCATCGAATGGCCTGACATGGATACTGCAAGGGCGTTTTATAACAGCCCAGATTATCAAAATGCTTTGGGCCACGGCATTCCTGCAGCCGATCGCGATTATCTGTTTGTGGAGGGTGTGTAATGGCCGCTTATGTGATTGCTCAAATCGAAGTCACCAATGCTGACGAATACATGAAGTATGCCAGCCAAACTGTTGCCTGCGCAGAAAAATTCGGCGGAACTTTCCTTGTTAAGGGTGGCGCAGCTGAATGGATTGAAGGCACTGGGTCTGATCGCAATGTAATTATTCAATTTGACAGCGTCCAAGCAGCTAAAACATTCTACAACTCGGATGAATACCAAGCGATCCTTCCGATTGCTCTGAACAATTCGAACCGTTCCTTGGTTTTGGTTCAAGGTGTCTAAGATCTGATGTCTGGCACGGATCACGCACAAGCGCAGGAATGGGGCGGGCCGCAACCTGCGATCATTCTTGTTGAACCGCAAATGGGCGAAAACATCGGTGCGGCCGCCCGTGCCATGTGGAATTTTGGGCTTGAACGGATGCGCATCGTTAATCCGCGTGATGGCTGGCCTAACCAAAAGGCTGTGACCATGTCTTCGGGCGCTGCGCGTGTCCTCGATAATGTGCAGGTTAAAAACACGACCGCCGAAGCGGTAGAAGACTTGCATTATGTCTTTGCGACAACTGCGCGGGATCGTGATTTGACCAAACCTGTCGTGACCCCAGAACGGGCGATGGAACAAGCCCGTGCGATGGTGGCCGATGGTCAAAGAGTGGGCATTTTGTTTGGACCAGAACGATCTGGTTTGGAAAACTCGGATGTCGCCCGTGCAAACGCCATAATTTCCGTCCCTGTGAACCCAGCATTTGCGAGCCTTAACCTTGCGCAATGTGTGCTGTTGTTGGCCTATGAATGGCGCAGGCACGGTGCGGATGTTATTCCCGAAGTACTTGAGATGGCAGGCACAAGACGTGCTGAAAGTATCGAAATCCAAAAATTAACCATGATCTTAGAGGCACGTTTAGATGCTGTTGGCTTCTTCTGGCCTGATCATAAAGCGGACAGCATGATCACAACTTTGCGTAACATGATTTCGCGATTGCCTTTAACTGAGGCAGACGTGCGAATATTTCATGGCATCATTAAATCGTTGGCCGAAAAATATCCAAAATCACGCTAAATCTGCGACCCTTTGACGTTGAAATAGCGGCAAACGCGGCCTACATTATCGGTTAATAAGCAAGAGGCCCGTCATGAGCAAGCAACGCAGCATTTTTGAAGACGTCGCAACCGATAAACCCGTCGATGAAACACCCAAAGGTGGTTTGATTGATGTAGGAAAAACGGGCGCGCGCCGTGCGATTTCTGCCTGGTTGCTTTTGATGTTCGCCCTTGTGGCGTGCATGATAATAGTTGGTGGATTGACCCGCCTTACCGATAGTGGCCTGTCGATAACTGAATGGAAACCCGTAACAGGGGCTGTTCCACCGATGAGCGAGTCAGTTTGGCTGGAAGAGTTCGCAAAGTACAAAGAAATCCCTGAATATCAGTTACAAAACAAAGGCATGAGCCTCGCTGAATTTAAAACTATTTACTGGTGGGAATGGGGTCATCGCCAGCTTGGTCGTCTTGTCGGGTTGGTTTGGGCCATTGGATTTTTCTACTTCTTAGCACGACGCCAAATTCCAAAGGGCTGGACAAACAGGCTTGTTCTTGTTGGTGCATTGGGCGGATTGCAGGGCGCAATCGGCTGGTGGATGGTTTCCTCAGGTCTTGAGGGGCGCATGGTTGACGTTGCATCCTATCGGCTTGCGACACATTTAGGCCTGGCCTTTGTTATTTTGGGAACGCTGACCTGGTTTGCTTGGCAACTTAGGCAATCAGAGATGGAGTTGTTTCAACGTCGCCGCAATCAAGAAAAACATCATGTAACGCTGTCGACTGTGCTGCTGGTTTTGGTGTTTCTACAAATATTAGGGGGCGCATTGGTGGCCGGAATTGACGCTGGGCGCGGGTATATTGACTGGCCTTTAATGAATGGGGAATTCCTCCCATCAGAGAGCTTTGACTACAGGCCGTTTTGGTCAAACTTCTTTGAAAACCCTGCATTGGTACAATTCAACCACCGCCTTTTGGGCTACATCACGCTAGCTGTGACGCTCTACCTCTGGTATTCATCGCGTGGCTCAGCTATTGTTGCAACACGGCGTGCATTCGTTTGGGTTTTGGCAGCAGTCTTGGCGCAAATGGTGTTAGGGATCATTACGGTTCTAAACGCGGCACCTTGGCAATGGGCGATCCTACATCAGTTAGGTGCCATTATTGTGATTGTCAGTGTCTTGAACGCCCGCTTTTTAGCGCTCTATTCAAAAGCGCAAACACTTAGATAGTCAGAGGCTGACAAAATGAATTCGAAATCTGCTTACGCTGCTCTTTCAGAGCATTTTCGTGATGTTGTTGCGCTGGGGCAAATTTCTGGCCTGCTGGGTTGGGATCAGGAAACCATCATGCCATCAGGTTCGGCGCCGCAGCGCGCTGAATGGATGAGCACGCTTGAAAAAGTTAGCCATGCGCAACGAACAGACCCACGTATTGCCGATTGGCTCGATGCGGTTAATCCCGAGGCTTTAACACAGGCCGAGGCGGCAAATGTGCGCCTTATTACCCACCAATTTGAACGCCAATCCAAAGTGCCGAGCGCGCTTGCCACACAAATCGCCCGTGTCACATCGCAAGCCCAAGGTATTTGGGCCAAAGCGCGCGAAGCAAATGATTTTTCTATGTTCCAAAGTGTTTTGACCGAAGTGCTCGATCTACGCCGTCAAGAAGCTGCGGCTTTGGCTGATAGTGGCAATTTGTATGACGCTCTCCTTGAGGATTACGAACCCGGAATGCAGGAGCCAGAACTGGCCGCATTGCTGGGTGGATTGCGCGATGGTTTGGTGGAATTGCGCGAAAAAGCGGTAAACAGCGGCACGGAAATTCCAACATTGGCGGGGAAATTTTCACGCGATCAACAAACAATGATTGCACGCGAGTTGGCGACCGCATTTGGGTATGATTGGAAACGTGGGCGGCTCGATTTCTCAGTCCATCCGTTCTCATCAGGCAGTTTTAACGACGTGCGCATTACCACGCGCGTTTCAGAGGAAGACCCGTTCAACTGTTTTTATTCCACAATTCATGAAGTTGGACATGCTGCGTATGAGCAAGGCATTGATCAAAGCTTTGGTTTGTCCATGCTAGGGCGCGGCGTTTCGATGGGCGTACACGAGAGCCAAAGCCGTATTTTGGAAAACCAACTGGGGCGTAGCCGCGCGTTTACAGGTTATTTATTCCGTCAAATGCGCAATGTATTTGGTGATTTTGGGATTGATGATGAGAATACCTTTTACCGCGTCGTGAACCGAATGGACCGTGGTTATATCCGCACGGAGGCCGATGAGGTTCAGTATAACCTTCACGTTTCGCTACGTTTTGATTTGGAGCGCCAACTGATTTCTGGCGCTCTGGAAGTCGCAGATTTAGAATCTGCTTGGAATGAACGGTTTGAAGCTGACTTTGGGTATCCAGTCGACAAACCATCAAACGGCGTACTGCAAGATGTGCATTGGTCAGTTGGTTTGTTCGGGTATTTTCCAACATATTCGCTGGGCAATATTTATGCGGGCGAACTGTATGATAAGCTGTCAGATGAAGTGCCGGATCTACACGATGATTTAGGGCAGGGAAAAACACAGAATGCTTTGGCTTGGTTGGGTCAAAACATTCACCAACATGGCAGCCTTTATGAACCCCGCGACACAATTAAGCGCGCAGTTGGTCATGCGCCAAAGTCTGCTCCTTTGCTTACTTACCTGAACAAAAAATTCAGCGATATTTATGAGCTTTAATTTTTAAAGTTAGTCTTGTGTCCACTCTGCGGGGCGCTTTTCCAAAAATGCCGCGATGCCTTCCTCGGTATCGCGAAACATCATGTTGTTTGCCATAACATCGCCAGTATATGCATATGCATCCAACAGCGGCAGTTGGAGTTGTTCGTAAAATGCTTGTTTGCCAACTTTAACAGCAGCTCCAAGCTTGGAGGCAACCAACTCTGCCAGCGTGTTTGTTTCCGCTTCCAAATCCACAGTGTCCACCACGCGATTAACCAACCCAAGCTCCATCGCCTTTGATGCAGTAATAAAGCTACCAGTTGTCAGCATTTCAAACGCATGTTTGCGTGGGATATTGCGCGACAAAGCGACCATAGGTGTGGAACAAAACAGCCCGATATTCACGCCGTTCACGCCAAACCTTGTTTCGGTATCCGTAACTGCCATGTCACAACTTGCCACCAATTGACACCCAGCCGCCGTGGCCAACCCATGAGGCTGGCAAATCACTGGTTGTGGCAGTTTCGGGATGGTTGTCATCATCTTGGTGCATTTAGCAAACAGATCGAGGAAATACTGCTTACCACCGTCTTCTGCTTGTCGCGCCGTTGTCATCTCTTTCAAGTTATGCCCTGCGCAAAACGCTTTGCCTGTCCCCCGTAATATCACGACCCGAGTGCTTGTATCCGCCATTAGGCTGTCGAATTGCGTTTGCAGGGCGGAAATCATGTCCTCTGACAAAGCATTCAACGTTTTCGGCGTGTTCATGGTTAATGTCGCTACGCCGCCTTTGTCTTCACGGATCAGGATGTCATTGGTCATTTGTTTTCTCTTGTATGGGCATCACATTTCGCCCAAACCTTAACCAAGACAGCTGACTGAGGGAAGACTATGGCCTTAAAAATGACGATCGATGAACTGAATACGTTCATGGAAGAGGCATTCCCCCAAGTTAAAGACGATTTTGTGATTGAAGGCCTGCATGACACAGAAATAACGGTACGCCTGAAAGTGACAGATAAACACCTACGTCCAGGGGGCACGGTGTCTGGTCCGTCTATGTTTGGTTTGGCTGACGTGTGTTTCTATTTAATTATTCTGGGGAACATTGGTCCCAAGGCCCTGACTGTCACGACGAATTGTTCGATTGATTTCATGCGCAAACCGGCACCCAAGGATATGATAGCCAAGGCTCGCTTATTAAAACTGGGCAAAGCACTCGCCGTTGGGGATGTGCTCTTATATTCTGAAGGGACTGTAAAGCCTGTTGCCCATGCAAATGTCACGTATTCGATCCCACCAAACAACAATTGATGGGGTAATATAATACCATATTTATAACATGCTGTTTTTAAATATTTATTTGTAGATTTTCGTGTTTGACATGGCGTCACAACCGGTTAAAAGCATAGTCAGAATTCAAACGAGGCCGTGTGGCTTCGTTTTCACTTCCTGATTGGGACTAAATCGATGAAAACTTTCTCAGCTACTCCTGCTGACATCGACAAGAAATGGATCATCATCGACGCTGAAGGCGTGGTGTTGGGTCGTTTGGCGTCGATTGTAGCAATGCGTTTGCGCGGCAAACACAAAGCGTCATTCACACCGTCAATGGACATGGGCGACAACGTTATTATCGTCAATGCCGACAAGGTACAGTTGACTGGTAAAAAACGCACAGACAAAATTCACTACTGGCACACTGGTCACCCAGGTGGGATCAAACAGCGTACAGCTGGTCAAATCCTCGAAGGTAAGCACCCAGAGCGTTTGGTAACAAAAGCTGTTCAGCGCATGTTGCCAGGTGGCCCATTATCCCGTCAGCAAATGACGAACCTTCGTGTTTATGCAAGTGCAGAACACCCGCACGAAGCACAGAACCCAACAGTTCTCGATGTCAAAGCGATGAACCCCAAAAACACGCGGAGCCAGTCATGAGCGACGAAATCAAATCATTGGACGACTTGAAAGACGCTGTAGAAGCATCTGACATCGTTGTAGAAGCCGCGGTAGAAGCAGCACCAATCACACGCGAAGCAGTTCGTGATGAATTGGGTCGTTCCTATGCTACTGGTAAACGTAAAGACGCGGTTGCTCGTGTTTGGATCAAACCAGGTTCTGGCAAAGTGGTCGTGAACGGCAAAGAGCAAAACGTGTATTTCGCACGCCCGGTTCTGCGTCTGATCTTGGCACAACCATTCGAAGTTGCTGGCGTTGTTGGCGAATTCGATGTGATGGCAACAGTTAAAGGCGGCGGTTTGTCCGGCCAAGCGGGTGCGGTTAAGCACGGTATCTCCAAAGCATTGCAGCTTTATGAACCAACACTTCGCGCCCCATTGAAAGCCGCCGGGTTTCTGACACGCGATGCGCGTGTCGTTGAACGTAAGAAATACGGTAAGCGCAAAGCGCGTCGTAGCTTCCAGTTCTC
>JASJIO010000179.1:0-15748 GCA_037625035.1 Amylibacter sp. | reverse complement strand
TATGCGATGTCGGTGATTGTCAGCCGTGCGATCCCTGATCTGCGCGATGGTTTGAAGCCCGTTCACCGCCGTATTTTATACGCGATGAATGAGGGTGGTTACACGCACGACAAATCTTATCGTAAGGCCGCGAAATCTGTTGGCGACGTGATGGGCAGCTATCACCCACACGGTGACAGCGCGATTTACGACTCGCTGGTTCGCATGGCGCAAGATTTTTCGATGTCGCTGATGTTGATTGATGGCCAAGGCAACTTTGGTTCAATGGACGGCGATAACCCTGCCGCGATGCGCTATACCGAGGCGCGTTTGGCCAAATCTGCACAATCTTTGCTGGCGGATTTGGAAAAAGACACGGTTGATTTTCAAGACAACTATGACGGTAAGGAAAGAGAACCCACTGTTTTACCTGCGAGATATCCAAACATGCTGGTAAACGGCGCAGGTGGTATTGCCGTGGGTATGGCGACAAATATTC
This sequence comes from Amylibacter sp., assembly GCA_037625035.1. Taxonomy (GTDB): domain Bacteria; phylum Pseudomonadota; class Alphaproteobacteria; order Rhodobacterales; family Rhodobacteraceae; genus Amylibacter. The sequence goes on along the minus strand of JASJIO010000179.1, from coordinate 15,270 downwards.
CGCCGCACAATCTGGGCGAAGTGATTAATGCCACACTGGCGATGATCGAAAATCCCGATATGTCGTCCGAAGATTTGATGGAATACATCCCTGCCCCTGATTTCCCAACGGGCGGCGTTATTCTGGGGCGTGCGGGTGCGCGCAAAGCATATACCGAAGGCCGTGGTTCCGTGATTATGCGGGCCAAAGTGCGGATTGAAGAAATTCGCAAAGACCGTTTCGCGATTGTTTTGGATGAAATTCCGTACCAAGTGAACAAAGCGACGATGATCGAAAAGATCGCGGAGTTGGCGCGCGACAAAAAGATCGAAGGCATTTCACACGTTCAAGACGAATCCGATCGTATTGGTGTGCGGGTTGTTGTGGAGCTGAAACGCGACGCAACGCCTGAAGTTGTTTTGAACCAGCTGTACCGATTCACGCCGATGCAAACCTCGTTTGGGTGTAACATGTTGGCGTTGAATGGGGGGCGGCCTGAACAGCTGACGTTGCGCGATTTCCTGTCATACTTCCTAACGTTCCGCGAAGAAGTTGTAGCACGGCGCACCGCGTTTGAATTGCGCAAAGCTCGCGAGCGGAGCCATGTTTTATGTGGTTTGGCCGTTGCTGTTTCCAATGTGGATGAAATTGTTGCGACCATTCGGGGATCTGTTGATCCCGCTGAGGCCCGTGAAAAGCTGAAGACACGTCGTTGGCCCGCCGCCGATATCGCGGAATACATCAAGCTGATTGATGATCCGAGCCATACGATGAACGAGGATGGCACCTATTTCCTGTCAGAAGTTCAGGCCCGTGCGATTTTGGAATTGCGTCTGCAACGTCTTACGGCGATGGGCGTTAAAGAAGTTACCGACGAGCTGCAAAGCCTGGCGATGAAAATTCAGGATTATCTGGATATTTTACGCTCGCGTACGCGGATCATGGAAATCATTTCAACCGAGCTGGCTGAAGTGCGTGAAATGTTTGCTGTCCCACGACGCACCGAAATTATCGATCATATCGACAGTATGGACGATGAAGATCTGATCGAGCGCGTTGATATGGTGGTTACGATCACCAACTCTGGTTACATCAAACGTACGCCGTTGGAAGAGTTCCGTTCGCAAAAACGTGGTGGCAAGGGCCTGCAGGGGATGTCGACCAAGGACGAAGATTTCGTCACGACGCTGTTTGTTGCCAACACCCACACGCCACTGTTGTTTTTCACAACGGACGGCATGGTTTATAAGCTGAAAACATGGCGCTTGCCCCCTGGTGGACGGACCGCGCGTGGTAAGGCGATTGTTAATATTTTGCCAATCCCAGCGGGTGTTTCGATTGCCGCAATCATGCCTGTGGACCGCGATGAGGAAGATTGGGACGAGTTGCAGGTGATATTTGCAACAAGTGCGGGCACTGTGCGACGCAACCGTCTGTCTGATTTTGCCAACGTAATGCGTAACGGTAAAATTGCGATGAAATTCGAGGACGATCACGCCAATACGCGCCTGATCAATGCCCGGATTTGTTCTGAGGACGACGATGTCATGCTTGTGACGACGGCTGGTCGTGCGATCCGGTTCTCCTCTACTGCGGTGCGGGTGTTTAATTCACGCTCGTCTGTTGGGGTGCGTGGTATTTTGTTGAAAGGTGAGGACGAGGTCGTTTCGATGTCTGTCATTCGCCACTTTGAAGCGACGCCAGATGAACGGGCGGCTTACCTCAAAATGCGCCGTCTTATGGCCGGTGTGACCGAAGAAGCCGAGGGCGGTGACGAGGAAGAAGGCGATGAGAACGCAGCGATTTCGCAAGAACGTTATGCTGAAATGTCTGCGGCTGAGAACCTGTTGCTAACGATTACTGTGCAAGGGTCTGGGAAACTGTCGTCTAGTCACGATTATCCACTGCGTGGACGTGGTGGCCAAGGCGTGATGGCGATGGACAGCAAAATGCGCGGCGGGCCGATCATTTCGTCCTTTCCTGTGGAAATCGCCGATCAGATCATGCTGGCGACATCGACGGGGCAATCTATCCGTGTACCGATTGAGGGCATTTCGTTCAGATCGCGCAGTGCCGGCGGGGTTCGTGTGTTCAATACGGCCACGGATGAAAAGGTGGTTTCTGTCGCTTATATCGCGGATCAAGGCGATGAAGATGACAGTTCTGATGTATCTGACGGCGGCACAGATGAAGGTGCAGCAGAAGTAGATACCGACGTTTAAGCCAGCTACCGTGCGTTGAAAAACGCAAATTCACTGCAAATAGTGCCAATAAGATGGGAAATAATCAGCCCATCTTGTTGACCAATATACTTTGCCTGCTTAGCATTTTGTCGTGTAATCATCCGCAGTGATAAGTATTCTGTACGGCGCACTGATCAGCAATGACCCTGTAAAAGAGTATCTGCGTCATGGATAATTGGGATGATCTTCGGTTTGTTGTCGCGCTGGCGCGGTGTGGTTCTATGGCCAATGCGGCGCGGCACCTACGTACAAATACGGCTACTGTTTCACGGCGCATCAAACGCTTGAATGAAAATGCGAATGCCGCGCTGTTTCTTAAGGGCGCTACTGAATGGGAATTAACCGAAGAAGGCCGCAGGCTTTACGAAATGGCCGCTGGATTTAGCGACGAGTTAGAGGCGTTCAAAGCGGGCGCACATGAGGGCGCACATTCCACGCAAACAATCCGGGTGACGGGATTGGAATTCCTCAACACAACTATTCTGGCCCCCGCGCTTAAATCTTTTCGAACTGAAAACCCCAACATCACATTAGAATTGAGCGCCACGGACAGGAATGTAAGCCTGGCCTACGGCGAGACTGATATTGCGTTGCGATTGACCCGCCCCAATGCGGGACGCTTGATGGAGCGACGGATTGCTGAAATCAAAATGGGCGTTTATAGCACCAAAGAGGCGGATGCCACCAATACAGCCACGACTGAATGGATTGGCCTTTCATATGATCTGGACTGGACGCCAGAGATGAAAAACGGCGTTTCATTTTTTAGTCGAGAACCGTCATTTCGTATGTCGTCTTTCGCAGTGATTCTACAGGCAATGAGCGAAACTGGCTAATCGGGAATCGCGCCTGATTTTATGATACGCGCGTCTGAACAATTTGAGCTGTTACAACCAAAGTACAGCCGCCGAGTGCGCGAAGTTTGGATGTTGGTTCACGAAACACGCAAAAACGATGTTGGTATTCGCAACACGTGCAAATGAATCAAGGATTCGTTTTCAGGTTTATTGGACTAAAATTGGTCGTTTTTAGCCGTTTGTGACGTGTTGGCATGAAATTCTATGGATTTGATGTGATTTACAGTAAATTAACTGCTTAACTTGTGGTTTATCTGCATTTATGCTGAGTCGCCTTTGCAACTTAGTTGTTTTATCATTTGGTCAAATTCTTGTTCATTAACAGTGGTATGAAGGCCTGCTACCCAACTATTGGCCTTCAACAGCCCCTAGGGCTTGTACCAGTTCCCACTGCGAACCCCTACCGCAGTGGGAACATCTAGCCCTCAAATTTGCACCTTTCCAAACAGACTGCCCTGCCCTAAATCCCCCTTAAAGCGTTTTACGATAAACCTGAGGCATATGCGGCATGACTAAACCTATTCATATTATTGGCGGTGGTATGGCCGGCTCTGAAGCCGCTTGTCAGGTGGTATCCGCAGGGCATCCTGTTGTGATCCATGAAATGCGCCCGACGGTTGGCACGTTTGCACATCAAACCGATAGTTTGGCTGAACTGGTCTGTTCAAATTCATTCCGTTCTGATGACGATGAAGCAAACGCGGTTGGGTTGTTGCATTGGGAAATGCGCGCGGCTGGTAGTTTGATAATGGAGATGGCGGATCTGCACAAATTGCCTGCGGGCAGTGCCTTGGCCGTTGATCGCGACCCGTTTGCGGCGGCTGTGACGGAACGATTGTTAAATCATCCGCTGGTGACGTTGGAACGCGGCGAGGTTTCTGAGTTGCCGCCCGAGGAGTGGGGCCAAACCATCGTTGCAACCGGCCCGCTGACATCATCGGCACTGGCGCAATCAATTTTGGAAGCAACAGGCGAAGGGGCGTTGGCGTTTTTTGATGCAATCGCCCCGATCGTTTATGCCGACAGTATTGATATGTCTAAGGCGTGGTTTCAATCGCGCTATGACAAGGGTGAAACAGAAGAAGAGCGCACGGCGTATCTGAATTGCCCGATGGATAAAGAGACCTATGAGGCATTTATTGATGCACTGTTGGAATCTGGCAAAACGGAATTCAAAGAGTGGGAAAAAGACACGCCCTATTTCGATGGATGTTTGCCGATTGAGGTAATGGCGGAACGTGGGCGCGAAACGCTGCGGTTTGGCCCGATGAAGCCTGTTGGCCTGACCAATCCACACCAACCTGATGTGAAACCCCATGCCGTAGTGCAATTACGCCGCGATAACGCATTGGGAACATTGTATAATATAGTTGGTTTTCAGACCAAGATGAAGTACGGCGAACAATCAACCGCGTTTAATTTGATCCCCGGTTTGGAGGATGCCAAGTTTGCCCGTTTGGGCGGAATACACCGCAATACGTTTATCAATTCGCCCTTGTTGTTGGACGATCAGATGCGATTGAAATCGCGCCCCAACATTCGGTTTGCTGGGCAAATTTCTGGTGTTGAAGGATATGTTGAAAGCGCTGCGATGGGCTTGTTGGCTGGGCGTATGGCGATTGCACAGGCTGAAGGGCGCGACGTGCCTGCGGTTCCTCAGACCACCGCGATGGGTGCGTTGGTGACACATATTACGGGTGGTGCGGATGCGAAAACTTTCCAACCGATGAACGTGAACTTTGGTCTGTTTCCGTTGGTTGAAGGGGTCAAAGGCGGGCGTCGTAATCGCAAAGATCGCTACAAAACCTATACGGATCGGGCCAAAATCGATTGGGCCAGTTGGTTGCAAGGCATGTGATCACTGGCTAAGGTTTGCGTAAAGGAAACCGCCATGTCCGATCACAAAAACCATTTAGATCACGCCTATAAGCTTGAAACTGTGGATGCTACGCGGGATTTTTACGCCGATTGGGCCACCACATATGATGCGGAAATTGTCGAAAATGGCTATGCGACCCCTGCCCGTTGCGCCAAGGCTTTGGCAAAGTTTGCGAGTCCAGATGCATTAATTCTGGATACGGGTTGTAGAACAGGGTTGTCTGGATTGGCGCTAAAGGCGGCTGGTTTTTCGAACATAGACGGCTGCGACATTACACCAGAGATGCTGGAAGGTGCAAAAAATCGTGGGTTTTATCGCAATCTATGGCTGTCTGAACCGAGCGCCGCGTTGGATATTTCGCGCGGGCCTTACGATGTAATTTCTGCGATTGGCGTGATTGGAAACAGGGCAGCGCCACTTTCTTTCTTTCATGAAATTGTGCGTTCGATGGTTTCTGATTCATATTTTGTGTTTTCATTCAACGACAACACCTTGGCCGATCGGCAATATGAAGCGACCTTAAACAACGTATTGGACAGGTGCGGATACCAGTTGATGTTCCGCGAATATGGGCCACATTTCCCAAAACGGAACATGAATTCAAACGTTTACGTGTTGCACCGCCAGTGATCGTTGAACGGTTCGCACCGTCGCCAACGGGTTTTCTGCATCTTGGCCATGCGTTTTCAGCGTTCAGTGCGTTTAATGCTGCGCAATCTGGTGGGGGTCGGTTTTTACTGCGGATTGAAGATATTGATCAACCTAGGTGCAAACCTGCGTTTGTGGGCGCAATTTTTGAAGATTTGAATTGGTTGGGGATGGAATGGGACGTGCCTGTTTTGTTTCAGTCCACACGATTAGAGGCCTATCAAGATGCGGTCTTAGCGTTACACGAAATGGGTCTAACCTATCCGTGTCGCTGTACACGCAAAGATATTTCTGCCGCATTATCCGCGCCACAAGAAGGTGATGCGCCAATGATTGGGCCAGACGGGGTGATTTATCCTGGAACGTGCCGAGGGCGTGATGACGGTACAGATACCGATGCCATTCGGCTTGATATGCGCAAGGCCACAGCGTTGATTGATTGGTCTGATCCGCCGATGTTCGAGGACGTTGGTGAAAATGCAAAACGGCACAAATTGGATGCAAATTTCCTGATCCAGCACTGTGGAGATTTCGTTTTGGCGCGCAAAGATATCGGAACCTCTTATCATGTTGCTGTTGTAGTCGATGACGCAATGCAGGATGTGAGCCATGTCACGCGCGGTGTTGATATGGCGCCAGCGACGGCAATTCATGTTCTTTTGCAGCGATTGTTGGGATTTCAGACGCCTATTTATCGACACCACAGACTGATAAGAGACGCAGATGGAAAGCGGTTAGCCAAGCGGCATGATGCTTTGGCATTACGTAAGCTGCGAAGCCAAGGTTGGACGCCAGAAGATATTCTTTTGGCTGTTATGCAATCGGTTTAGCCAACTCGATTTCCCCATCTAACACACTGGTATAAAAACAATTCCTGCGATTTGTATGACAAGCAGGGCCCGTTTGATCGACCAGTACAAGGATGCAATCGCGATCACAATCAATACGCATATCGATCAGTTTTTGTGTGTGACCTGATGTTTTACCCTTCACCCAAAACTCCGATCGTGATCGCGACCAGTATGTAACCTGCCCTGTTTCCAAGGTCTGGGCGATGGCCTGTTCATTCATCCACGCGAGCATCAAAACCTCGCCTGTGTCGTGTTGTTGAGCAATCACCGAAAGCAATCCTGCATCATTGTACGTGAGAGTTGAGGGATCAAATTTTGTCATGATGGGCGGGTTCCTCTTTCCAAGGGGCGGGTTGAGGCCTAATTACTTGGGTAAGCTAGAAAACGAAAGGGCTGCGTGATGACGGACGCATCCGATATGATCAAACTGTATTCGAACCGCATTTTGGCACTTGCGGCGGATATTCCACATTCTGACAGGTTGGATGCGCCAGATGCGTCCGAAATGAAGCGTTCGCCGCTGTGCGGATCCACTGTGACCGTGGATGTACAGGTGAAAGATGGTGTTGTTTCTGATTTTGGGCAGGACGTAAAAGCCTGTGCTTTGGGGCAAGCGGCCGCCAGTGTTTTAGGCGAGGTTGTGGTCGGACAATCGCTGGAAACTATTCGTAAAGGGCGTGATGAGTTGGCGCAGATGCTGAAATCTGATGGTCCTGCGCCAAGTACGCCGTTTGAAGAGTTAAAGGTTTTGGAACCCGCAAAGGCGTATAAAAACCGCCATGCGTCTGTTTTGCTGGCCTTTGATGCCACGGTTGCCGCGCTAGAATCTTTATCACAAGCCGCTTAAAAAAACGCCGCGACCTGATTTTCAGGTGCGGCGCAAAGCAAGCGGTTGGTTGCAAGCGGGTGAAACGAGGCAACGTTTCTGCCGTAAGGGACGGCGGTGATATCATTTGGGATGAGGCAACATCCTGATATCGAAAGGTTTCAAACGAGACGGAAGAAACCATGTTCAGCTTGCGAACCGCGGACGAAACTAGGGGCCTTTCAATTCCTTGGAGGGAGCAGGAAACACTAGCCCGATTGAGGTGTAAACCAAAGTGCGGCAGCGTGTTTAGAGGCTAAATTGAAAGGTTTAAAGGGACGTAACAGGGAAGTGCAAGACAACCAGCATCATCACAAAAATTGCGGAAACACCTGCCAAGTCTTCAAGGACGTTGACTGCATTGTTGCTTAGGATTTGAATCATTTGGCAGATCATGTTGGACCTCTTTGCTATTTTGTTCTCGTCAGTTCCTACAATGTTCTACATATGTTCACAATTTTCAAGAATAAAATGAGAACATTTGTGAACTTTCTGCTAACCCACTGAAATGAAACGAATAGCTTTGTCCTGTTCCATCATATAAAGCAGCGTTCTGGCCGCGATTCCCCGCGCAGATTGCAAATTTGGGTCAGTTGTTAGCAATAATCGTGCATCATCTTGCGCTGTTTTCATTAAATCAGCCTGTGTTTCGATATCTGCAATTTGGAACCTTGGCAGGCCAGATTGGGCCACACCAAGAACATCACCAGCGCCACGGATCTTCAAATCTTCCTCAGAAATTTTGAAACCGTCATCTGTGTCGCGCATGGTTTTCAATCGTCGCTCGGCAGTTTGGCCAAGCGTTCCATACATCAGTAAACAGGTGGATGCTTGCGTTCCACGACCGACCCGGCCGCGCAACTGGTGCAATTGAGCCAAACCAAAACTTTCGGCTTGTTCGATCACCATGATGGATGCGGTTGGTACGTTCACACCAACCTCGATTACGGTTGTCGCGACCAATACTTTGGTTTTGCCCGCGATGAAATCAACCATTGCTTTGTCTTTTTCTGCGGCAGGCATTTGGCCGTGCACCATTCCGACGTTTTCTTCGCCAAGTGCCACACGTAACATGCGGTAACGATCCTGCGTTGCGGCCCAGTCTTTGGTTTCGCTTTCACCAACAAGGGGACAAACCCAATAGGCTTGGCGCCCTTCTGCGATTGCCATTTTCATGCGATCAATCACTTGTTCAAGGCGGCTTTGTGATACTAGAACCGTTTCAATCAGTTTGCGCCCAGCGGGTTTTTCATCCAAAATCGACACGTCCATATCGCCATAATTCGCGAGCTCTAACGAACGTGGGATCGGCGTGGCTGTCATCACCAAAATATCAACGGCGGTGCCTTTTGCCCCAAGATCAAGGCGTTGGCGCACACCAAAACGATGTTGTTCGTCGATTACGGCAAGGCGCAGGTCTTGGAATTCTACATCTTGCTGGAAAACAGCATGGGTTCCGACAAGGATTTGGATGTTACCAGCATCCAATGCCGCGAGTTTTTTGCGGCGTTCCGATCCTTTGTCACGCCCCGTTAACAGCTCCAGAACAACACCCGCTTGGGCGGCCAAAGGTTGCAATCCTTCGAGATGTTGACGCGCAAGGATTTCGGTTGGGGCCATCATTACGCCCTGCCCGCCTGCCTCAACCGCGGCCAGTAGGGCGACTAACGCGACAAGGGTTTTGCCAGAGCCAACATCGCCTTGCAGCAAACGATTCATGCGGCGCGGCGTTGCCATATCGGCGGTAATTTCCTCAAATGCGCGCAGTTGTGCGCCCGTAGCGGTGTAGGGCAAAGACTTCAGTACTTTGTTGCGCAATTGGCCATCGCCTGCGGTCACGACGCCCTTTTTCTTGCGCCCAGAATTTCGTGCCAAAGCCAGAGTAAGTTGATGCGCAAGCAGTTCATCGTACGCCAATCGCGCGCGCGCGGGCGCGGTGGGATGCAGATCAGTCATTTTTTCAGGGCTGTGCGCCATAACAATTGCATCTTTCCAAGCGGGCCATTCGTGTTTGGCGATCAGGCTCGGTTCGATCCATTCAGGCAAATCTGGCGCGCGTTCCAACGCAGATTTGCTAGCCTTGCCCATCTGTTTCTGCGTCACGCCCTGTGTCAGCGGATAAAGCGGCTCGTTTTGGGGGATTTGATCAGCGGCGACACCAGGACGCAAGATGTAATCAGGGTGCACCATCTGGGCGATGCTGTCGAATAGTTCAACTTTGCCAGAAATAACACGCCGCTGACCCATTGGCAGATTTTCACGAAGCCAATCAGTTCGGGCATGAAAGAACACAAGTTGGAAGCTGGTTAATGCGTCTTGGACGGTAACGCGGTACGGGCGCCCCTTGATCGCATTGGGGGTGTGCATGCCGACAACGACCTCGACTGTTGCGATGGCCGGTGGATCAATATCCAACACGCTGGCCGTGATTTGGCGATTGATCAGGCTGTGGGGCAACAGAAAAAGCAGATCACACGGGCGCGTTACGGCCATTTTTGCGTAATTTTGCGACGTTTTCGGCCCAATACCGTCTAAAACTGAAAGATCGGCAAAAAGTGGAAACAGGATTTCTGGGCGATTGCTCATGCGTCTATAAGGGCGAGCCAGTCGTCCTCTGATATCAATTCGATCCCGAGGCTTTCTGCTTTTTTCACTTTGCTGCCTGCACCTGGACCTGCGATGACCAAGTCAGTTTTGGCAGAAACCGAGCCTGATACTTTTGCGCCAAGCGATTCTGCACGGGCCTTTGCCTCTGCGCGGGTCATTTTTTCTAGTTTGCCTGTGAAAACCACTGTTTTTCCGGCAACTTTGCTGTCTGATGTATCGGGGGCTGCAACGTCTTGGACATCTAATTCGGCGATAAGACGTTCGATTGCATCACGGGTATTTGCGGTGTGAAATGCATCAACCAATGCAGTCGCCATAACAGATCCGACACCGTCGATATCGTTCAATTGATCCCATGCGGGGCCAGATTTTCCAGCTGCGTATTGCATAGCAGTGAAAAACCCATCCCAACTGGCATAGTGTTTTGCCAACATCGCGCCGCTGGTTTCACCCACATGACGAATCCCGAGTGCGAAGATCAGGCGGTTTAGCGGGATTTTGCGTTTGGTATTTATGGCATCAAAAAGGTTGGTCACCGAAGTTTCGCCAAACCCAGTGCGGTTTTTCAACTTTGCAATTGCGTTTGCCGCGTCGCGGGCTTGTAGCGTGAAAATATCGGCAGGTTCCTTGATTGGGAGCGCGTCATCTTCAAAAAATAGTTCGATCTGCTTTGCGCCAAGCCCGTCGATATCAAAGGCAGCACGAGAGACAAAGTGTTTAATTTTTTTAACGGCTTGCGCGGGGCAAATCAACCCACCAGAACAATAGGCTGCGCTGTCGCCATCTTCGCGAACAACATCAGAACCACATTCTGGGCAGTTTTTGGGAAATTCATAGGGCACGCTATCAGGGGCGCGTTTAGAGGTATCCACATCGCGGACTTTGGGAATTACGTCGCCTGCGCGGTAGATTTTGACCCAATCATTGATGCGCAAATCGCGGCCCTCGCGGATGGGTTCGCCTGTGCTATCGCGCCCAGCGATGTAATCGGCGTTATGTAGCGTGGCGTTTGACACAACAACACCGCCAACGGTGACGGGTTTTAAGCGAGCGACAGGGGAAAGTGCGCCAGTGCGGCCAACCTGAATTTCGATGGCATCTAGGGAGGTGTAAGCCAGTTCGGCAGGAAATTTATGCGCGATGGCCCAACGGGGTGTTGTGGATCGAAAACCAAGTCGCGATTGAAGTGTTAAATCGTCGACTTTGTAGACGACGCCGTCGATATCGTATCCAAGTGTAGCGCGTTGCGTTTCGATTTCACCGTAATGTTTAAGCAGTGTTTCGACGGTTTCGTGACGGCGGGTAAGTGGATTGGTGCTGAATCCGAATGCGGATAATCGTTCGATCGCGCCAAATTGGGTTTCGGCGAGGGGTTCGGATAGCTCGCCCCATGCGTAGGCGAAAAATAAAAGTGGGCGTTGTTTGGTGATTTCTGCGTTGATTTGGCGCAGCGATCCAGCTGCCGCATTGCGCGGGTTTGCAAAGGTTTTAGCGCCTTTGGACTCTTGTGCTGCATTTAGCGCGTCGAAATCAGCGTGGCTCATGTAAACTTCGCCGCGAACTTCGAGTATTTGCGGAGCGTCTTTGATGAAATGTGGGATATCGCTGATCGTGCGCGCGTTGGCGGTTACGTTTTCACCGACCTGGCCATCGCCGCGTGTTGCGGCCTGTATGAGTGTTCCGTTTTCATATCTAAGCGAAAGAGAAAGCCCGTCTATTTTGGGTTCTGCGGTGAAAGCAATGGTTTTTTTTTCGCGCAAACCAAGATATTTTCGAACACGGGCAACGAATTCGGTAACATCATCGTCTGTAAACGCATTGCCAAGCGACAACATACGAACTTTGTGCTCAATTTTCGAAAAGGCCGCAGAAACAGGTGCGCCAACTTGATCCGATGGACTGTCTGGGCGTTTTAAATCTGGAAATTGGAATTCTATGTCCGCGTTGCGACGTTTTAGCGTGTCGTAGTCGGCATCTGAATGCGTGGGCGCATCATCTGTATGATAATCAGTGTTTGCTTTGGCCAAAACGCCTGCGAGATAGGCAAGTTCATCCCTCGCTTCTTGTTCGCTTAGTTCAGATGGCGCGCGCTCCGCTGACATTTTGGCTTTCCCGTCGTGGTCACATCATTCTTTTTTATTGCCTGTAACGAGATTGGTCTAGCGTTCAATTTAGATCCGAAGCGGGGATAAAAAAACCTTCGACAGATCGAAGGCTTCTTTTAGATTGGAGAGGAAATTTGGTATTGTTTGTTGCTACGCGTTTGCAGCTATTTTTCGATAGCGGGAACGGCAACTGGATCGTGGAGCACGTAGCCCCTGCCCCAAACGGTTTCGATATGGTTTTCACCGCCAGTTGCTTCGGCGAGTTTCTTGCGTAATTTGCAAATAAACACGTCGATGATTTTTAATTCTGGTTCATCCATGCCGCCATACAGATGATTTAAGAACATTTCTTTCGTGAGGGTTGTGCCTTTGCGCAAAGAAAGGAGTTCCAGCATTTGGTATTCTTTGCCAGTAAGGTGAACGGCATCGCCGCCAATTTCTACTGTTTTGGCATCTAGATTTACCAAAATTTGGCCAGTTTCAATTACTGATTGCGCGTGACCTTTTGAGCGACGCACGATTGCGTGGATACGGGCCACCAATTATTCTCAGTGAAACGGCTTTGTTAGGTAGTCATCGGCACCAAAGCGAAATCCTTTTACCTTTTCGGTAGCATCATCGTTTCCTGAGAGAATAAGAATCGGAGTTTGCACTTTTGCGACGCGCAATTGGCGCAAAACTTCGTGGCCAGTGATGTCTGGGAGGTTTAAATCACGAAGGATCAGGTCGTAATCATACAGCTTTGCAAGATCGATACCCTCTTCGCCAAGATCGGTTGCATAAACGTTTAAATTCGCGCTCGCCAACATAAATTCAATACTTTGCGACGTCGTCGGGTCGTCTTCTACCAATAATACTCGCGTTTCAATTCCAATCCTTGATGTAACTGTGAGGACAGTGTGTCACCAGATGGTTAATCAGAGGTTACGGTGTTAAACCTTTATCAACACTACTTAAAGCTGTACAGTAGTTTGAAGAATTTTGCCCATATTTGACGGGTAAACTGTTCAAATATGCGATATTTTTGGAGCGTCGTCACGCGCAATGCTGCTGGGCAGTGGTTTTTTACGGCAGAAATCCAGCCATCAAGCTCATCAAATGTAAGATCATACGTGTCACAAGCCTCCTCATCCGTCATCAAACCACCGATCACGCCGGCCACGACTTTGGCTTTGCGGCGGGCAACCCAACGCGACGTGTTTTTAGGTGGCAGATCTGATCTGCTGAGTTTTTTACCATGGGGGAGTGTTACAAAAACAGGACCCGTTTTCTTACGAATATACATGCGCTAGCTTTTTCAGTTCATTTTAATGGTCAAAATCTGCTCAAACTCCTAACAATGCATGAACCCGCCCCTTGAGAACGTCTAAGGTTTTACTATATTCCAACACTAAACCGAAACTTCGGCCCCCAATTGAAATGACACGCCATGCCACTGGATATACAACACCCAGCCCTGAACTCTATGGGCTTCGCCAAAGCGCCTAAGGACACCCGTGTCCTTGTTGCCATGTCGGGCGGCGTCGATAGCTCTGTGGTCGCTGCGCAATTGGCTTCTGAAGGGTATGACGTCGTTGGAATAACACTACAGCTTTATGATCATGGCGCGGCACTCGCTAAAAAAGGGGCATGTTGTGCGGGACGTGATATTCACGATGCGCGCCGCGTGGCCGAGGAAATGGGCTTCCCCCATTATGTTCTGGATTATGAGAACAAGTTTAAAGAGAGCGTCATCGACGAGTTTGCCGACAGCTATTTGGCGGGCGCGACCCCGGTTCCGTGTATTCGCTGCAACGAGCGAGTGAAATTTCGCGATCTGTTGGAAACGGCCAAAGAATTGGATGCGGATTGCATGGCAACGGGCCATTACATTCAGCGTTTTGATGGACCGGACAAAGCCGAGTTGCACAAAGCGGCGGACGGTGATCGGGATCAAAGCTATTTCTTGTTTTCGACAAAGCAGGAACAATTGGATTATTTGCGTTTCCCGCTTGGGCATTTGGGATCCAAAGATGAAACCCGCGCGTTGGCGAAAAAATTTGGCCTGCCTGTGGCGGATAAACCTGACAGCCAAGACATTTGCTTTGTTCCGAACGGATCTTATGCGGCTGTGATTGAAAAACTACGCCCAGGTGCGGCGGATCCAGGCGAGATCGTGCATTTGAACGGCGAAGTTTTGGGCGAGCATAAAGGTGTGATCCACTACACGATTGGGCAACGACGTGGGCTGGGCATTGGTGGGCGCGAACCGTTATATGTTGTGAAACTGGATGTGGATAAGAAGCACGTGATTGTTGGGCCTAAGGAAGCACTGGCAACACAGACCGTTCCTGTACGCGAGATCAATTGGTTGGGCGATGAGCCGTTTGAGAGCCGCAAAGAATGGCATGTATCTGTGCGTGTTCGATCAACTCGCAGCCCCAAAGAGGCGATTGTGCGCCCATTATCTGCGACATCGGCAAAGGTTGATTTGCTGAGCCCAGAAGAAGGTGTCGCGCCGGGGCAAGCCTGCGTTTTTTACGAAACCGAGGGCACGCGCATTTGGGGCGGTGGTTGGATTTGGCGTGGGTATTGACCTAAATTGAACAGAAGAAGCGTCTTTCAAGAATTATTTGAACAGGTTCACTTTGCCTGCCATAATTATACCATTGGTTTACTAGAATTTGGGAGAAAGCTCATGTCATTGCGTTTTATTCTGGGGTTTTCCCTTTTACTGATTGGCCCTTCAACGGCGATGGCTGATGTTGGCAAAGAAAGTATTGATAGCGGCACAACTGCCTATCGTTTGGTGCGATACACGCGGGAAAACGATGCACTTACTTGCACGGCAATGCTTTGTGAAAGTTGCGATTCACAAAGGTGCGGTGTTGAAGATGGGCTTTTTTCGATTTCGAAACGAACGGAAGATGAGTTTGTCTACATCAGCTATTACCCCGCAGACCGCGAAGCGAGCCGCAGGTTGGAAACGCGCATTCGGATTGGCAATTTTCGCAGCTGTTCGTTTTTAACAATCCAAGATTGGTTAGAAACCTGAGTCGTTCCAAACATTAACAAGAACGTAGACATGCTGTACGAAATGGAGCGCGAAGATCGAAACGGACAGGTTGAGTTAACGATCAAAACCGAGACTTTCGATCAAAAATTCAAGCGGGTGCACGATTTCGACGGCATGAAACGAGACGTGCGCCGTTTGTGCCCGTTTCGTGGATAAGCATTTAACCAGTCACAACCATGAT
>JASJIO010000178.1:0-41109 GCA_037625035.1 Amylibacter sp. | reverse complement strand
GTGCGAAACTTTACTACCTTCGTTCGCGTCGTGGTAAATCTGCGCGTATCGCGGAAAAAACAAACTACCGTCCGATGTCTGCTGAATAAGCAACCGGTCAAGAATTTCGAAAAGGCGGTCCTCGGGGCCGTCTTTTTTCGTTTCGGCACCCGATAAATGCGAAACTGTTTCCAATTCGACACAAATTAATAGGCATTTACCCCTATTGGTTCCAAATTCCCGCCACATTCTTCTGCAATATTCGCAGGAATTGAGGTTTTTACGGGGTTTTGGTTATGTTGTCCTTTTTTATGCGCACGTTTGCGCTGTCGTTTTCGATATTTTGGCGCGCATTGCCATGTTGGGCGTTTCTATTTGCGATCCTTTACGTCGTGTTCTCTCTCCTCTCCAGCTCGCCGCTGATCTTCCTCTTTTTGTTGATGTTGGCGTTTGGCACGTTAAGCGTTTTCATGATCTTCGTTCATATCCGCTCAGGTCTCATTGTTGCAGACACAGTTATGCCGACCGATCTAGGTAAACTGTTCAAACGCGCATTCAAATTCTTCCGTTTCTTTGCGATGTTCAACGCCATCCTGACGGGCCTTTTTCTATTGTGTCCTTTTTCTTTGCTGCCCGTATCGGCATTTTCGATCTAGACGCAGCCATCAATGCGATAATCTCGGGTTCAGACGCAGAACTCTTGGCGTTTCAGGCCGAAATGATGCACCCCGCCGCCTATGCTTACTTTGCCGTCATGCAAATATTCTCGCAATTGGCCTATTCTGCGTTGGTAGTTCCAATGGCCGCAAATGCCGCCGCCTGCATACCCAAAGTCTGCGATGTAGAAATTTTTTGGGGTTTTGGCGCACACACAATCCGCATGTTCCTTCTGAATATGGTTTTCAAGAACAATTGTTGTGGCACTGGTCCTCGCTTACGTCTTTTTGTTGCTCACCATGCCTGTTTTTGACGGCTCCACGCTCCTTCAATTCGAAGACATCCAAGACATTACGTTGCCGACGACTGTTGCGTCTTACGCCATGTTGGGGGTGCTGGTTCTGTTCCCGATCGTTGGATTTGTTTGGTGGCCAGCCTTTGGTGCGCGGGTGCAACCGTTTATTACATCGATCACCGCGATAAAATGCAAATTGCCAAAAACTTTGAAATTGAATGCATCTTCGAAAAGCCGCTGTCGGTTAACGAGTTGCGTGAACTTCGTGTGTCCCGCATGGATGGCATACCCGCAGAATAAGGCGTAAGTCAATCAAATGCCGAAATCTAAACCGGACAAGATAACGCCTTGCTCCGTTACTTTTTCTGGTCTATACGGCCATCTGTAATTCCGCAGGGCGACCGCGTTACCGGGTCAGAATAATCTGACGCCGCAATCGGATCAGTCCGCATTTTGGAGCTTGGAATATGAAAAAAGATTTGCACCCCGAATACCACATGATCGAGGTTAAACTAACCGACGGTACGACCTATAAAACCCGTTCTACATACGGCGAAGAAGGGTCCACTTTGGTTCTCGACATCGACCCATCTGCGCACCCGGCATGGACTGGTGGTAACACACGTCTTATGGATGCCGGTGGTCGCGTATCCAAGTTCAAAAAGAAATACGAAGGTCTTGGCTTCTAAGCTATTCTTTCAATTCTTTGAAAGCGCCGTCTCTAACAGAGGCGGCGTTTTTGATTCTGCGGTTCAAATTTGATGAAATTTGTAATCGTTTCCATATTGGAAACAATATTGTATTCGGAATCGGCATGCCGCATAGTGCGACAAAGCCCAAACTGAACGACACAAATAAAAAGGGCAAGGGACTGCGATGGCGTATATTATCGTCTTTGGAAACGAAAAGGGCGGGTCGGGTAAATCGACCACGGCTATGCACGTTTTAACTGCGCTTTTGCGCAGTGGATTCAAAGTTGGCGCAGTTGATCTTGATTTGCGACAACGCACGCTTGGTCGCTATATCGAAAACCGTCTTGAATACGTGCGCAAAACCAATGTCACGCTGCCCCAGCCGCAATTGGGCGAAATGCCAACTTCGGACGAGCTGGAAATGATGGGCGGGGACGAGCCTATACTCGTTGCGTTTCAAAAGGCCATTCTTTTACTGGATGAAGAAAACGATTTTATCATTGTTGATTGTGCTGGGTCACATTCTGCCTTGGCTGAACTGGCCCATGCGATGGCCGATACGCTGGTCACGCCGATGAACGACAGTTTCGTTGATTTCGATCTGCTTGCGCGGATTGATCCAGAAACCACTGCCGTCACAGGGCCAAGCGTGTATTCCGAAATGGTTTGGGAAGCCCGCAAAGCACGTGCTGAAACCGGCGCGCGTCCGATTGATTGGATCGTGATACGTAACCGCGTTGGCGCGCAAAATATGCACAACAAACGCAAAGTTGGCGCCGCATTGAAAGATTTGTCCCGTCGGATAGGGTTCCGCATTGCACCAGGATTTTCAGACCGTGTTGTGTTCCGCGAACTGTTCCCACACGGGCTAACGCTGTTGGATATCAAAGATGTTGGCGGCGGTTCTTTGAACATTTCCAACGTCGCAGCCCGCCAAGAAGTCCGTGATTTGATGGCTGAACTTAAACTGCCAGGCGTTGACGTTAATTTTTAAACATCCGCAAAACGCGCCCATCAATTGCAGCCAAACCAGACGCGATGATCAGCATGCCAATGAATTGCTGCATCGTAAGCGTTTCATGCAAAAAGACGACGCCCAGTAAAATCGCAAATGCAGGGATCAATAACGTCACAAGGGCGGTGTTGGTTGCACCCGCCGTTGATAGAATTCGAAAATACAAGAAATACGCAAAGGCAGTGGAAAACAAAACCATACCCAGTAATGCGAAAACCACGCCGTTTGACGGAAACGCATTGTTCCAAGGTTGATCTAGCAGCAAAACAACAGGCAGCAATATCATCGTAGATGCCGTGACTTGCCCAGTTGCGGTGACCATCGGTTTTATACCCATTCGCCCAAACCGTTTCGCGAAAATGGATGAAAACGAATACGAAATCCCCGCAGCCAAAATCGCCAGATGCGCCAGTAAATTACCACCAACAGGCTTTCCGATCAGAACCGCAACGCCAACAAATCCAAGCAGAACGCCAAACAGACGCGGCGCGGTCATCTTTTCATCATTCGTCAAAAAATGCGCCGCAATCACTGTAAACACGGGCATCATCGCGTTCAAAATTGACGCAACACCGCTGGTCAGTTCTGTCTGTGCCCAGAAAATCAGGCTAAACGGGATCGCGTTGTTCATGAGGCCCATAAACAGGAACGCCGCCCAAATCGCTTTGTCTTTCGGCATTGAAATGCCCATGATCCGCAAGGCCAAAAACAAGATCAGCGCGCCCCCTGAAACCCGCACAAATGCGATCGTCATCGGTGGGATTTCGACAATGGCGATTGCCGCGAAAAAGAACGTTCCACCCCATACCAAAGCCAGAACCAAAAGCATGGCCCATTCCAGTAAACTCATAGTGTGTGTTTTTGCATTCATTCAAACGCTATGCATCATTTGCCGCCCACCGGCGACCCGTATCTTGCACTGGGCGTGACATTCATCGACAAATTCGAAAATGCCGTCGGAACCAGTTGAATATTGCCCTAAAACACCAATTGTAAGGTAACCAAGAAAGAGTTCAGATCATGCGTTGGATTGTTAGAATTTGCATCGCCCTAATCGGGTTTGTTGTGGTCGCTGTTGCGCTGCTGTTTATGTTGCCGACAGATAAGATCGGGCAATTGGCGTCCGATCAGTTGAAAAAGCAGACGGGCCGCACACTTACACTCTCTGGTGATTTTTCACCCACACTTTATCCAACGCTGGGTGTGAAAACGGGCCGTATCACGATTTCAAACGCCAATTGGGCCACTGAGCCTGTCATGATCTCTGTCGATGGGGCCGTCGTTGGCGTAAACCTAATGGTGTTGATCGGCGGCACAGTCGAAATTGAAAACTGGAGCTGACATCGCCAATCGTTCATCTGGAAAAAGCCAAAGATGGCGGCGTAAACTGGGAATTATCCTCAGGAAGTGGAGCCACCACGGGCGGAACCGCATCCACAAGCGCGTCTAACAGCCAACCCACCTTGGAATTAGGCGCATTACAAATGGCCAGGTCATTTTCGTGGATCACGCAACTGGACCAACAACCAACGTCACCGCGATCACTGAAACCGTTTCCCTCCCCAAAGGAAAACCAACCGCTTTTGTAGATATGTCTGCCAGCATTGATGGCATGAAAGGTGCTGTCAAAGGCACCATTGGCGATATGCAATCTTTTATCGCACAAACCCCATCGCCCATTGATGGATCGGTTGCAATTGGCGACGCGACCGTGTCTTTGAAGGGAGCAATGGGCCTAACGGCCGCACTTCCGACGATTGACGCAACCTTCACGGCAACTGCGAGCGGCCTTAGCCAAACTGCCAAATCGCTGCAAATCGCGCTGCCAGAACAGGCAAAATCACTTAGCAACCTGGATGCATCTGGGCAACTGAAACTGAATGGATCAAATCTGTAACTAAATTCCACTTTTGGCGCCACATACCACGACAAACCGGCAACGGGTAACATCACGCTATCGGGTAGTGGGGATTGGATCAAAACTCCAGAATTTAACACAGACCTCTCGCTCAACATCACCAATGCGGGTAAAATCACCTATAACGGCCGCGTTGGGCAGGGCAGTGAAAATACGATGGACGGCGATTTTTCAGCGTCATTCAGCGACCTGCGCCGCGTGATGAAACTCGCGGATGCGGACCCTGCAACGCCCGCTGGTACTTTTAAAACAGGCAGCGCAAACGGCACCCTTGCCATAACACCTGCGGGCAAATAACGCTTACGGAATGCGACACTGAAACTGGATCAAAACACGCTAACTGGCGCGATCAGCATTACGCCACGCCAAATCCGCCCGCTATTGCTGGCGCAATTAAATAGCGGTGCGCTAGATTTCGGCGCCTACATAGCGGACGGCTCAACTGGCGCTGGCTCATCCTCATCCTCCGGTGGCGCAAGCACCTCTGGTTGGTCCAAAGATCCGATCAGCCTAAAGGGCCTTGATGCTGTAGATGCGGATGTGGATCTGCGCGCTCAAACCATTAACCTTGGTGTTAGCCAGCTTGAAAAAACCGATATCACCGCACGGTTGCGCGATGGCCTTTTGACCCTAACGCTTAAAGATGTCCGTGCATTCCAAGGTGCAATGGCACCGTGAAACTTACCAACGGTGCGATCAAAGGCATTGATCTTGCGGGCATGATGCGAAACCTAAAATCCGCCTTTGGTGGCTTCAAAGGCGCGACATAATTTTCCAGCCTCGATGGCACATTTTCGATGGAGCAGTGCATCCTGAAAAACGTAGACTTGGCCTTGGTCAGCCCGTTGTTCAAAGCCGCAGGTCAAGGGTCTGTCGACATTGGCGGCCAAGCGATGAATTACATCGTTACGCCGAACACGATGTCAGAGGGCGCTGAATTCTCTGTGCCCGTAACCATCACTGGCCCGTGGCAGAACCTTAAGTTCCGCCCTGATCTCGACAAGCTGTTCAACCTGCTTTTGGACAAGAAACTTAAAGACAGCGAAGAAGCGCAAAAGCTGAAGGAAAAACTTGAGGCCGCAAAAGCCTAGTTGAAAAATCCAGAAGATGAGCTGAAAAAGAAGCTGCAAAAAGAGCTGAACAAGAAAGCAAAAGCGGATGATGCCAAATGGTTTGAGGATCAGGCAAAAGAAAAAATGGAAAATGAAATCGGCAAAGCGCTTAAAAAGCTATTCGATTAAGCGCGTTGATATACAATTATTTGTAAACAGGCGCACGTTTTTGCATCTGCGCCATAACCGTTTCCATTTGATGCGGATAGCCGATAATCTTGGATTGCAACTCGCCTTCTAATACCAGTTGATCGCGCCCAGCGCCCCATAATTTATCCACCAGCGTTTTGCTGTTTTGGATAGAATCTGGCGACCGCACTGCCAAATCTGCCGCCATTTTACGGGCCTCTGCGATTGGATCATCCGCCAGATATGTCACCAATCCCAATGCATGCGCTTCTTCTGCATCCAAAATGCGACCCGTCATGATTAGTTCTTTGGCCTGATCCGCCCGCATCAATTGCGGGAGGCTTTGGCTGATCCCCATGTCAGGAATAATGCCCCATTTGGCCTCCATGATCGCCATCTTGGCATCGCGCGCCGCAAATCTAAAATCCGCTGCTAGTGCCAGTTGAATACCCGCGCCAAAGGCCACCCCCTCAATCGCTGCAATCACGGGAACATTCAATTCTTGCCACGCAACTGTCGGGCGCTGAAACTTATTCCCGCGATCCCCGTCAGTGCGCTGCGCCAATTCCGCCCGCATCCCATCAAGATCAGACGCAAATTGCATCAACGCGCTGGTATCGATACCCGCACAAAAACACCCGCCATTGCCGTACATCACAACCGCGCGAATATCGTCATTTCCCTGCAACTCTTCGCCCGCCGCCGCCAGCTCTTCAAAGAATATCGCATCCAACGCATTTTTCTTTTCTGGGCGGTTTAAGCGAACCTCGGCCACGTGGTCTTTGATCTCGATTTCCAAACGCTCATACATGGCGGCATCCTTTTCTGGGTTTGCCCCAGTTTGCGCCAAAAACAAGGTGCGCTAAACCCCCTAAACAGGTTACGTCGCGTTTGGCGCAAAAATTTTCAACCACTGTCGTTTTTTATCCTGACGAAACGCAGCGCAATGTCTACACATCAGTTGGGGCAAAGGGAATACACGGTATGGCACTACTTTTAGGCGTAGACACGGGCGGCACGTATACGGATGTGGCGTTGATAAAAGACGACAAAGTCATTGCCAGCGCAAAATCCCTCACTACGCGGCACGACCTTGCACAAGGTGTGGGCGCAGCGGTGCAGGCGGTTCTTGAACAGTCCAAAACGTCGCCGGACCAAATCGCGCTTTCATCGCTCTCCACCACGCTTGCAACGAATGCATTGGTAGAGGGGCAGGGCGCACGCGTCTGCCTTATCTTTATCGGCTTCAACGCCAAGGACATCGCCCGCCAAGGCCTAGATGAAGCCCTCGGCGGCGATCCCGTCATCTCCGTTGCAGGCGGGCACACCCACGCAGGCAGCGAAGCAAACGCGTTTGACGAAACCGCCCTACGCGCCGCACTTGCCATCATCGGAGACGACGTTTCAGGCTTTGCAGTCGCCAGCCAATTCGCCACCCGTAACCCAGAACATGAAATCACTGCGCGCAATATCATCCGCGATGTCACAGGCGCACCAGTGACCTGTTCGCACGAACTTAGCGCCAAACTTGGCGGTCCAAAACGTGCAATGACAGCCGTGTTGAACGCGCGTTTGATCGGCATGATCGATCACCTAATCGGCGCGACTGAGGATCAATTGCGCAAGATCGGTATCACGGCCCCAATGATGGTTGTGCGCGGTGACGGTGCGTTGATTAGCGCGAAAATGGCGCGTGAACGCCCAATTGAAACGATCCTGTCTGGCCCAGCTGCATCCATCGTAGGGGCCCGTTGGCTAACGGATGAAACGGACGCGCTTGTGTCCGATATCGGGGGAACCACCACCGACGTTGCTGTGTTGCGCGATGGCCGCCCGATGATTGACCCCCAAGGCGCGCGCGTAGGCGGGTTTCGCACGATGGTCGAAGCGGTCGCAATGCGCACATCTGGTCTTGGCGGGGACAGCGAAGTCCACGCCGTTCGCGATGGATTGCAAGGGGGGCTAACCCTTGGTCCGCGCCGTGTTTTACCCGTTTCACTGGCTGCACAGCAATTCCCAGACGTGGTGCTTCCTGCCCTAGAACGCCAAATCAGGGCTGAACGACTTGGTGAGTTCGATGCGCGTTTTGTCGTCCCGATCCGACATTCTGGCCACGCGCCAAAGGGCCTGTCAGAGCGCGAAGCAAAATTGCTGGAACGGGTTGGCGATGATGCCTGGGAAATGGGTAAACTGCTTGCCAACCGCATGGAATTCGCTGCACTCAGAACCCTCGTTTTGCGTGGACTGGTGATGATTTCTGCCGTCACACCGTCTGATGCGGCCCACGTTACGGGCATCCTAAAAAGTTGGAACGCAGAAGCCGCAGGTCATGCACTCGATCTTTTTTCGCGGCAACGAAACGGTGCGGGCGCACGCATTTCTGACGGGCCAGACAGTATGGCGAAAGCCATCATTGATCAGGTTACAACACAAACTGCCGAAACGCTGTTAGATGCCGCCTTTGCCGAAGATGAAACCGATTTTGGCATCCCATCGCGCAATCTGGCGCGACATGTTTTAACCCGTTTGGGCACGTCCCACCATCGTGGCCTTGTTGCACTTGATGTGGGGCTAAATCTGCCCGTAATCGGCCTAGGCGCATCCGCACCCAGCTATTATGGCGCTGTCGGTGATCTGCTTTCAACGCGCATGGTGCTGCCTGAATATGCTGGGGTCGCAAACGCAATTGGTGCCGTCGTGGGGCAAATATCAATGCGCAAATCGGGCCAAATTACCAGCGCGGGCGAGGGGCGCTACCGCGTTCATTTTCCCGACGGTCCAAAAGATTACAACGCCCAAGATACAGCCATTGGTGACCTTGAAACATTCCTAACCGAGGCCGCGCATTCAGACGCAATCGCGTCGGGCGCACAAGGCATTCGCGTTCGTGTGGAAAAAGATATCCGCACAGCAAACATCGAAGGCAAGCACGTTTTTGTCGAAGCAGACATCACCGCAATCGCCACCGGTCGCCCAAGAATTGCGGACTAACCGCCAATAGATTTCTTCTTGGGCGTTTCCGCGCCTTCCACATCCAAAATCTGTGTCAGGTTCGACAAAAAGCTCGTGTACATATCTTCGTTTATGGCCTTCGCTTTTGCAATATAGGCTGCATTTTCGATGGTCGGCGTGTCCGGATCCCACAACTCTGCCAATTCGGCCAGCGCATGGCGGTCCGCCTCAAAGAAATGCTCGCGCGCACGCTCTGCATCAAATTCGTTCCAACCCATGCCTTGCAGCATATATTCTCCCGCCTGAAGCGAGCTGTCAAAGCTCTCGCGCACGATCTCATTTGCGCCAGCGTGGAACAATTCATACACATGGTTTCGATCACAGGCCCGCACAATGATAAACGAATCGGGGCGTTCGCCGCGCGCATACGTCGCCAATTTGATTGCCGCTTTTCGGTCATCGACGGCCACAACCAGTATCTTGGCCTCTTTAAAGTCAGCGGCCTGCATCAAATCGGGCCGCGTTGGATCCCCGAAATAGCCTTTGACGCCAAATTTTCGCATGGTATCGATTTGATCAATCTTATGGTCGATCACAACGGTCTTAATCCCAACCGTCAGGGCCATCCGATTTACGATTTGCCCAAAGCGCCCGATGCCAACAATGATCATAGCACCCTGTTCGTCGTTATGATCCGCATCACGGTTCGGTGTCGGATCAACCATCTGTTTTGCTAACCGATCAAACACGATAAACAGCAGCGGCGTCAGCAACATCGACAGCGCAACAATCAGCGAAAGCTGTTGGGACAAAGTATAGGGAATAACGTTCGTTTGAACGGTTGTGGACAGCATGATAAAGCCAAATTCACCCGCCTGCGCCAAGGATAGAACAAACAACCACTGATCGCGCCCTTTAATTTAAACAAAAATCCAAGGCCGGCCAAAACCGCACCCTTGATCGCCATAACTGTCAGCGTCATGCCCAAAATACCAACAAGGTTCGCGGTCAAAATCGTGAAATTGATCCCCGCCCCAACTGTAATAAATAACAGCCCCAGCAACAGCCCTTTGAAGGGTTCAATGTCGCTCTCCAGCCCGACAATAAACAGCATCATCACCACGCCAAATTCAGCAAAATGTTGCAGGTCTTTTGTTTCGTAACCAACCAACCCCGTAATAGGGCCGATAATCACGCCGGCGATCAAATACCCCAGCACAGACCCCAACCCGATACGTTTTGCAATCGGCACAGTAATGACCGCCGCTGCCAGATAAATCGTTGCTTGAAGCAGAAAGCCGTCCATTGAATTTCCTATTTGTGGATTACCACCAGACTGCGAAACAAAACCCCAAACGGACGGTTTAGTGACAAAAATCGTGTGTAAGTTCGCTAAATTTCCCTCATCGACGCCATCAATTCCACCGCCACACCCTTGCTCTTGCCCTAAACGCGGGTCACAACGTTAGCATGGTTCGATCCCCGCTCATTCTGGTCTTTCTTCTTTGGTGCGCTGGCCTTGGCGCGGCGGGGCAGTTCTCCAAACTGTCTCTGGTCTTTCCGCAGCTCGAAACCATTTATGGTGGCGGCCAATACACGCCAATGCTTGGTTTTCTAGTCTCCCTCATCAGCGTTCTTGGCATCGTCTTTGGCCTTACCGCAGGGCTGATCGTGGCCCGCGCTGGGTTTCGCAAAATGCTGCTCGTGGCTCTTGCATTTGGTGCTGGCATCTCCCTACTGGAGGCCGCGATTCCACCGCTCCCCGCGATGCTCGCCCTTCGATTAGTGGAGGGGGCGTCGCATCTTATCATTGTGGTTGCCGCCCCCACTTTGATCGCACAAATCACGGCCACACGGTTTTTACCTGTTGCCATGACTCTGTGGTCGACGTTCTTTGGCGTGGCCTACGCCTTAACCGCGTGGTTCGGCGAACCGCTTGTCGCGACGTACGGTGTTCCCAGCGTCTTTTACGCCAACGCCGCGTGGATGCTGGCAATAACTGGCCTGCTGTTCATCGCATTGCCGCGCGACAATACCCAAGAAATATCGCCCATTAGCAATGTGTTACGCCAGCATTTGACCATCTATTCAAACTCCGCCACCGCAGCCCCAGCACTGGCTTGGCTCTGCTACACGCTGACGTTTGTATCCCTGCTCACGGTTCTTCCACCCCTGATCGCCGCCGAACACCGCACGTTAACCATTGGCCTAATGCCGTTCGCAGGGATCGTCACATCCATGACCGTCGGCGTGCTGCTTCAACGTCTTTTGTCGCCCGTTCCTGTCGTTATTATTGGCTTTGCAATCGCAGCACTCATCACGGGAGGCTTCTTTATCGCGCCCGCATCGCCCGTTTTATGCGTTGCCCTGTTCGCCAGTCTTGGGCTGGTTCAAGGAGCAAATTTCGCGGCGATCCCTGTGCTGAATACAACGGCCACGGATCGCGCCCATGCTAACGGGGCCGTCGCGCAAATGGGCAATCTGGGCAACACATTTGGCACGCCCATCGCTCTTGGAATGATCGGCGTCATGGGCTTTGGCGGATTGATCTTGTTCACGCTCACGGCCTACACGCTGGGTATCGCGGCACACATCATCCTTGCAAAAATGCGCGCTTAATCAACAGGCAAGCCAGTGTCTTTTTTCAACTGCTTCATCACAATTTTTGTCTGCACCCGCGCGACGGATGCGTGGGGCAAAAACACCTCGTGGACTAACGTGTTTAGCGCGGCCAGTGATTTGCAATAAACCCGAAGCATGTAATCGGCGTCCCCCGTCAGGGTCCACAGGCTTACCACCTCAGGCGTGCGCTTGATCAGTTTTTCGAATTGGCCCGCATTGTCAGATGTATGCCCCGTCATTGCGACCTGCACAAAGGCCTGAACATCCAATCCCAAATGCGTTGGCGACAGATGCGCATGATATCCCATCACATACCCGGTTTCCTCAAGCCGTTGGCGCCGTCGGCCAATCTGGCTCGCTGACAGGTTCAGCCGCTCCGATAACTCTTGCGCGGTGGCCGTGGCGTTCTCTTGCAAAGCCGCTAATAACTTCAAATCAGTAGAATCAAGCATCGATGTTTGCCCCTGTGCAATATTCGCGCACTCTAACGCAAAATAGATCAAAATTGGCGACTGCTTCTTCAATAAATTCCTTTGGTTAATTTAGCGGTGCATCCTCACGCGGCAAAGCATTGGACGCGCATAAAAAAATTCGAGTTAGTTCTTCAACCAGAGCGGGATAAACCCACTGAAAATCACAGATATTTAACAAATTACCCATATTCAGACAGTTCATGTTTGACCTGTGCAACCCTGTGTGATTCAAAAGGGTTTGCCACGGCGTTGGACACAGATCTGATGCGTGGGAAAAGCAGTATATTACCCCCTGTATCGATTGCTTAGCTTAAGGATAACGTAACGAGGGCCAAGTATTCTAACTTCTCGGAGGGCAACACAGGTAAGATGATGGACGGAACACGGCACATGCCAGCGCAGTTCGCGCAACAAACGACTTCTCCTTTGGTCGGAATGTAGATTATCACTGGGCTGGTGAAATCGTTAATCATGTTGATGAAAATGGTCCGATGTGGACAGGGGAGGGTGATCGTGCCGTTCGTATTCCTGTGGCATTTGCAGCGCCATTTCAAAAACCACCCCACATCACGGTTGGAATTTCTGGAATTGATGCGTCACGTGGGCAGAACTTGCGATTTAACATCACCGCTGAAGAAATAACGCGTGAAGGGTTCTTGCTGTGTTTTGTAACATGGGACGACACGAAAATCGCACGGGCATCCGCGTCTTGGTCCGCAATCGGTTCCGCAGTTCCCGTTTGCACATTGCGCCGTGGTGGCAGCCAGTAACCGACTTATCTATTGCAGGTTTCAACCGCGTGCTCGTCAAAGGCTTTGTATCTTTTCCAAAAACGTTCCTTGCGTGGATCATCTGACTGGCGCGTTTCTTGTGCCAGATCAGGGTTTTTGAAAAACTTTACCGCCAAAGTTTGATCAGAATTGCTTAGCTTGTCGTCGGCGGCACGTTGAATGCACGAACACAAAGCACGCGAGACAGCTTTGCGATCCGATGCCTTGCAAGCACGCTCAATTCGACCAGCATCCGCTACAGATGCGCTCATTGCGATGCACATCGCCAAAAGTGTTGTTAGACGTTTCATTTTCACCTCAAGCCCGTCGCTTTTTTGCGCTCTTGAGGCCCTTGTGCCACGCAGCGGACTGGGTGGCAACAATCCCATATGTCACATCTTGGTTAGAACCGGAAACGCCTGCCCACAGGCGCTGCATTCATTGCTCTTGGGCACACGTGTGGAACCCGTGACCAAGAACGATCTCCTTTGATGAACACGGATCAAGTTCAATCGGATTTGTACGGGGTTTCCATAAAATTCGTGGCAGAAGAAACCACACAAAATACGTCGCGCCTATTGTTATACGCAAACGCCATATTACCTTGACGAAAACGCCAATTCCCGCCATATCCCAACTCACAGTATTTTGCGAAAAATCTGAAGCACATGCGTTTCGCAAAACGCTCATCTTCACTGCGGAGCACGATTCCTCTCGCCCCCAAAGTCAACTAGGATTACCTCGAAACGCTACATGACAGATATTTCAAAAATCCGCAATTTCTCCATCGTTGCTCATATCGACCACGGTAAATCCACCCTTGCGGATCGCTTGATCCAATCCACGGGTACGGTGGCCGATCGTGATATGCAGGCTCAAATCCTCGATACGATGGATATTGAAAAAGAACGCGGCATTACGATCAAAGCAAACTCGGTGCGGATCGAATACAAAGCCAACGACGGCGAAAACTATGTGCTCAACCTGATCGACACCCCGGGCCACGTCGATTTCGCCTACGAAGTCTCCCGCTCCATGCGCGCGGTCGAAGGCTCGCTCCTCGTTGTCGACGCCTCTCAAGGGGTCGAAGCACAGACACTTGCCAACGTCTATCACGCCCTTGATGCAGATCACGAAATTGTTCCCGTTCTCAACAAAATTGACCTGCCTGCCGCTGAACCAGAACGCATCTGCCAACAAATCGAAGATGTCATCGGCATCGACGCCTCTGATGCGATCATGGTCTCCGCCAAAACAGGCATCGGCATCCCCGACGTGTTGGAGGCAATTGTTACCCGCCTGCCAGCGCCCATCGGCAACCCAGACGCACCCCTAAAGGCAATGTTGGTAGACAGTTGGTACGACGCCTACCTCGGCGTGGTCGTCCTGATCCGTGTCATCGACGGGTACATGCGTAAAGGCGACCGCGTTCGCATGATGGCCACCAACGCCGTCTATCAGCTTGATCGTATCGGCGTGTTCCGCCCGCAAATGGAAAACATCGACGTGCTTGGCCCAGGCGAAATGGGTTTCCTCACGGCCTCCATCAAACAGGTGCGCGACACCAAAGTTGGCGACACAATCACGACCGAAAAGAAGGGCTGCGAAGAAGCACTCCCAGGCTTCGCACCGTCCCAACCCGTTGTATTCTGTGGCCTGTTCCCCGTGGACAACGCCGAATTCGAAGACCTGCGCGAAGCGATCTCCAAACTCTCGCTCAACGACGCATCCTTCTCCACCGAAATGGAAACCTCCGCCGCGCTTGGCTTTGGCTTTCGCTGCGGCTTCCTCGGCCTCCTGCACCTAGAGGTCATCCGCGACCGCCTAGAGCGCGAATACGATATCGAGCTGATCACCACAGCCCCATCGGTCATCTACCACATCCATATGCGCGACGGCTCGATGGTTGAACTGCACAACCCCGCCGACATGCCCGACCTCACGCATGTCGACCACATCGAAGAACCGCGCATCAAAGCAACGATCCTCGTCCCAGATGAATACCTCGGCGATGTCCTCAAACTTTGCCAAGACCGTCGCGGCATCCAGATGGACCTCACCTACGCAGGCGCGCGCGCGATGGTCGTCTACGATCTACCGCTTAACGAAGTTGTCTTCGACTTTTATGATCGCCTGAAATCGGTAACAAAGGGTTACGCGTCCTTCGATTATAACATGCAAGGTTATCGCGAAGACCGTCTTGTCAAAATGCAAATCCTTGTTAACGAAGAGCCTGTGGACGCCCTGTCCACAATGGTCCACGCCGAGCGCGCCGAACAACGCGGCCGCGCCATGGTCGAAAAGCTCAAAGACTTGATCCCCCAACACATGTTCAAAATCCCAATCCAAGCCGCCATCGGCGGACGGATCATCGCCCGCGAAACCCTGTCAGCACTGCGCAAAGACGTAACGGCGAAGTGCTACGGCGGCGACGTTTCACGGAAGCGCAAGCTGCTGGACAAGCAAAAAGCGGGTAAGAAAAAAATGCGCCAATTCGGTAAGGTGGATATCCCGCAAGAAGCGTTTATCTCAGCTTTGAAGATGGATGGGTGAATCTACTCAATCTCGTAATAGTACTGCCTTTATTTTCTTGTCGATCTCTTTGAATTTCGCGATAAACTCTTTCGAATTCAGCAAGCCATTCTAAAACCTGTTCGAGTAAAATTCTATTTCACGCAGAAGTTGGGTGTGAAGTTGAGGGTCTCTATTTTGAAGACGGTTGATGTCCTCCAAAAATATTTGTTGAGCATCTAGAATATTTTTGGCACGCTCTTTCTCTTCTTCAGACTTAGACTTATTATGGCAGTATATTGTGACACCAGTGCAAAGACCAACCATTCCACCTGAAATGATAATGTCGCCGAACAATGCAACTAAAGTAGTTTTAGTTATCACTGCTGTGGTTATTCCAGTTCCAGTTCCAACTGCTGTTCCGCCAAGCGCAGAAACTAAAAATTATCTGTCAGTGGGGTCGATGCCTAAGCCTTGTAAAGTATTGAATAGAATGCTGACTAGCGCCTTGATTTCTTTGCTTGAGAAATCATTGTTTTCTTCAGTCAATTTTCTTTTCCTTTTTATTTTTATGGAGGTGTCTAAATGTTTCGTTGCCGAAAGAAGACATAAAAATGGAGATGAATGAAACGAGTAATGTCTGGGCAACTGTAGAATTGAAAAAAAGACCAGCTATCACTGCAATCGTCATTGGAAATACAAACACGTAGGCAAACTTAGGCAACCCAATCACTTTGGTAGTGAGGTTTTGTTCTAGTTCGGCTCTATTTTGTTCTTTCTTTTGCGTCACTTTTGCACGCTTTCCTCGAAACTGCACCACAGGCAAATTCTGTTAGTTACATAAACCTACATAGCGAAAATGTTAATAATTGAACCTTCAAAACGAGTAAGCGAATTCAAAAGGAGTATGCGAAATAGACTGAGTAAAATTTCTTAGCTTATCCAGGCATCCTACACATTTCCACCTGGACGAGCTAAACTACACCCCGTCCAAGCTCGAAAGCCCACCACATGACCTGCGCCCTCTGCTCCACCACCACACCAACAACCCCGCACCAAGTCCCGCACTCCCTGTCGATCTCTGCGACACCTGCACAACCCAACAAACAGCCGAGCCAGACCCAAGCCACTGGCGCTGCCTGTCTTCCTCCATGTGGTCCGAAGACCCCGCCACCCAAGTCCTCGCCTACCGCATGCTCGCCCGTCTGGACGCATTTGACTGGGCGCGCGACCTCTCCGATATGCTCTACCTCGATGATGAAATCCGCGCGTGGGCCGATGTGGGCGTGATCCGCGACACGGGCCACCGTGACAGCAACGGCGTCCCACTGCACACAGGTGACAACGTCGTGTTGATCAAAGATTTGCCGGTCAAAGGCGGCGGCTTTACCGCAAAACGTGGCACCCCTGTGCGCGGCATTTCCATCGTGACAGACAACCCCGCCCATATCGAGGGTAGGGTAGAGGGCCAACGCATCGTCATCCTGACCGAATTCGTGAAGAAAAAGTAAGCCCCCGCGCAGCCTTACAAATTCACCCTAAACTCAACACATTCAATCGGCCAAGGCAGGCCCATGGTTTAACCAAACACGTCCATCCTTGCCCCAATCAAAAAAAGGGCAAGACAATGAGAGCAGGATTTTTCATACTAACAGCCGTGGCCTTGGCGGCGTGTTCACAACTCCCCACACAAAACCGCGTGGTGGGCGGCAATATCATCAAATCCGCCAGCAGCGATTACGCCGTATTTGCACAAGACGGCAGCGCAGTGCCTATCCGAATGGGGTCGCAATCCATCACAGATGACATGGCACCCGCCGTAAACGCCATCAAACGCTCCACAGGATGCGACGTGGTCGCAGGCTCCATCACGTTTGATCCGAAATCCGTTTCTGCAGACCTATCGTGCCGCGTTTTTGCACCACCAGAGTTGACGCAGAAGCCACAGCTTTAACCAGACGCGTCCAAATAGCTTGAGAATCGTTAAGGAAGCATTTACCCAAGGGACATCCTTTGGGGCGATATGACCTGTGAGTAACGATGTAATCGAGACGGCAAAAGCCGAGATCGACGCTATGGTGTCGGACAAATTTAACACGCGAAAGGGCTCGCTTGCCCAAAAACTGCGCCGTGCTGGCCGCCGTTTGCCCCGTGGCGTCGCCGAAGATGTAGCCTTTTTGGAAGAAACGCAGAAACGCACCGCCCATCCGCGTCGTCGTGGCCAAGTGGATCTCAAACGCGTTGACGCCATTCTAAACAACCAACGCAAGGCCTTTGGCCGTGTCGATGTAGCGCGTGATAAATCACGTGAACGCATCAACTGGCTCGGTGTTTTGGTGATGAACCTGATGATGTTCGGCGTGGTGTATTTTGCCCTACTGAAATGGCTCGGCGCGATCTAGGCGTTAATGCGCGGGGCGAATAAACGTCCCGTTGCGCAATTCCTTGAACGCGGTTTGCAATTCTTCCTGTGTGTTCATCACAATCGGCCCATGCCACGCGACAGGTTCTTCAATCGGCTTGCCCGAAATCAGCAAAAACCGAATACCTTCTTCACCTGCCTGAACGGTCACGCTGTCGCCTGTATCGAACTTTACCAACGTGCGATTACCCGACAGATCACGAATGTTCACCTCTTCGCCCATCACTTCTTTTTCCAGCAAAACACCAGATGGCGCAGATGCACCCGCAAACACGCCAGCCCCTTCAAAAACATAGGCAAACGCACGGCGATACGTGTCCACTGGCAAGGTTTTCTTAACCCCGGCCGGCACAAACACATCCAAATACTGCGGGTCCGCCGCGACCCCATCAACGGGCCCAGATTTACCCCAGAAATCACCGAC
The DNA here is from genome assembly GCA_037625035.1 of Amylibacter sp. Classification (GTDB taxonomy): domain Bacteria; phylum Pseudomonadota; class Alphaproteobacteria; order Rhodobacterales; family Rhodobacteraceae; genus Amylibacter. The sequence continues at coordinate 23,138 of JASJIO010000178.1, read as the reverse complement.
AATGACCTTAATGATCGTGCCATCATCCTCCTGAATGACAGGAATTTCCTGAGCCTCTACATCTTGGTATCGCGGTGTGGTCATCTTGAGATCGCGAGGTAAATTGGCCCATAATTGAAACCCATGCATCTGCCCGTTCGCATTACCACGGGGCATTTCTTGGTGTAAAATTCCGCTTCCAGATGTCATCCACTGCACATCACCAGCCGCCAGTTTACCTTCATTCCCAAGGCTATCGGCGTGGTCCACTTCACCAGACAAAACATAGGTAATCGTTTCGATCCCACGATGGGGATGCCACGGAAATCCTTGCGAATACATCTCGGGGATTTCATTGCGAAAATCGTCAAACAACAGAAATGGATCCAGCTCGGTCGGGTCTTGAAACCCAAAGGCGCGGTGCAAATGAACGCCAGCCCCTTCCATTGTGGGCTGCGCAAGGCTGGTTGATTTCACAGGTCTGATGGACATAACGGCTCTCCGAAAATTAGGTTACCTCGAACCTAAACAACCCACTTCCAATCACCAAGACCGACTGGCGAAATGCACTGTTCGTTTAATCCGAACGCCACCAATCAGATGGCTTTTTTCGTTTTCCATGACCCTTTGCCAACCGCAACGCGACGCGCCGCATCGGTGACAAAGCCACCTTTAGCCAAGCGCGATGATACCACTTTGTGAAATCGCGATTGAACGGACAAACCCGCATGCAGATCGCGCAATCAGACGCCAGTTTCGCCCAAAACCCGAAACATTTTTCCGCGTCTGACGTCCATTTTCGCACTCCTTTGATCGCGCTCACATTCGGCTGCGCATCGCTGGGCGGGCCATAAGGCAGGGCCTTAACGGGGCAGGCATCCGCACAGGCCGTGCAAATATCGCAAAACGCGCGAACACCCAGTTGTTTGGCCACATCATGCGCCAAAGGCAGGTTCGTAAATATCTTCGAAAATCGCAAACGCGGCCCAAATTCTGGCGTAATCACCAACTGATTGCGGGCATATTCGCCCAGTCCCGCCTTCACCGCATAGGGGATCACCAATCCCGTGTCGTTCATCGATGCAACGGCCTCGTACCCCAAATTGCGAATGTAGGCCGCAACTTGCATCACGATCGCTGCTTCATGCGAATATTCTCGCCCTGTTGCCGCACCAGCCAAGGCCGAAGGATAAGTCGCCACCAAGTCTTCATCCATCTGATGGCCCAGAACAATCACGCTGGTCATGCCTTCTGGCAATTCATTTTCTGCCGCCGACATATCGCGCGTATCCACACGGCTCGCGTAAAGCCAGCGTGTATCGTAATCCGTAACGCCACATAAATCCGCACCGAAAAACGCCGCGATACGCTTCACTTCTGCCGCCATTTTTGCGGGATCATCAACCTCAACCGCTTCTGGTGCCACAGGCGTATCTGCGCCAATCGGCGCTTGAAACCCTTCGCGCCGCCCCTCTGCTGCACTTCGATCCGACACAACATCCGAAATTAACCAAGACGCATTGCGCAGCGCGAAATCCTTTTGCGAAAACCCGTCACCGCGCCGTGGCGCAGCCTCCATACGGTAACTTGCGAAAAACGCATCTGTCTTGGGCGTGCGGAAACTCTCATCCCACATGGCACGGCTAAACGCGTCGTTGCGCTGCGCAAAGGGTTCAAAATCGTCGGTAACGTCAATACCGGCTAGGGCATCGTCGTCGCGTTTTGGGGTGTTCGCTGGCCAAGTCATTTTCATACCTTACGACAGGTAATTTGGCGCGCAACCCCTTCGCTGCCAAACCCGACATCAAGTGTCGTTGATAGGCTATTCTTTTGTGTTTCAGCATCGTGTCATGGCGCAAACACGAACATCAAAAAGGAACGTATTATGAAAGTTGGATTTATTGGTCTGGGCAATGTCGGGCATAAACTCTCGGGTAGTTTGCTGCGCAATGGCATAGATTTGACGGTGTTAGATTTGAACCGCGATCTGGTTGATGCGATGGTTGCCATGGGCGCGAAAGCCGCCGCCAATCCTGCTGAATTGATGCGCGATTGTGATGCCGTTATTACCTGTTTGCCTTCGCCCGCTGCGTCGGACGCCGTGTTGCAACAAATGTTACCTGAGGTGAAAGAGGGTAAAATTTGGATGGAAATGTCGACAACAGATCAGGCTGAAGCAGAACGCCTTGGTTTGTTGGTCATTGCTGCTGGTGGGGCAGCGGTTGATTGCCCCGTGTCAGGTGGCTGCCACCGCGCGAACACTGGAAATATCTCGATTTTTGCGGGCTGTGATCGCCCCACGTTTGATCGTATTCTGCCGTTTCTTAAAACGATGGGACGGCGCATTTTGCACACGGGCCCGCTTGGCTCTGCCTCCATGCTCAAGGTTCTGACCAACTACCTTGCCACTGTGCACCTCGTTGCCAATGCCGAAGCATTGGTGACTGCAAAAGCAGCGGGGATGGATCTAAATACGGCTTATGAGGCGATTAAAATTTCATCGGGAAATTCCTTCAGTCACGTCACTGAAAGTCAAGTCATTTTGAACGGCTCACGCGATATTTCGTTCACGATGGACCTTGTGAAAAAGGACGTTGGCCTGTTTCAAGAAGTCGCCAAGCGCAACAATGTGCCGCTGGAAATCTCACCACTAATTTGCAAAATTTTTGATGATGGCATTGCCCGTTATGGGGATCGTGAACTTTCACCAAATATTATCAGACGGCTGGAAGAAGCGACCGGGCTTGATATTTTGGCCCCGGGTTTCCCAGCAGAGATGACAGACGATGATCCAGAAGAAGCTGGATACGAAGTCATTCCCCAAGGAAAAAATTAGGCAGAAAAATTCTGTTGGGTTGCTTTTCGAAAGGTGGCGACGTTTCGCTGTTCAACGACGGAGTAACAGAAAAGGCACTGGAAACCGCTGTGATGTTGTTGTTTAAATAGGGAATGAACGAAGTCATCGTAAAATTGGAACCGTCACTTGGCCGCCGTTGGTTTGGCGCAATCGCGCTTGGTTTGTTGGGGCTGTTGTTAATCTGGGTGACATTTTCACGCCCGCCGGATGGGCTGTTTCTGAAAATCATCGTTCCGATTATCGGCGCTTTGTTTATTTGGCAGGCTCAGTGGAACCTTCGTGTTACCAAACATGGATTGTACCTTACAAAAGAAGGTTTGTTTGACGCGCAGAACAAACAGGTTTGTGCGTTATACAATATGGCCGAAGTCGATCGTGGAGTGTTTGCTTTCAAACCCTCAAACGGGTTTCTGGTGCGTCTTCATGAAGCCGAGCCAAAGGGGTGGGCCCCTGGGCTGTATTGGCGATTGGGTCGCCGATTAGGGGTAGGTGGGGCCACCCATCCTGCACAAAATAAGCAGCTGGCCCAAGCAATCGAAGTGTTGATCATGGAACGATCGCTTGGCCCAGAAAACGCGTAACGCAGTTATGCGGCTTGCTTCAACAGCTCACCTTCTGGTTCCAACCCTTTGAAATCAGTGCTGGCTGTTTGCGCCAACGCATCCTCATTCACATCCATTTCCGACGACCCATTTTGGCCTGCTACTGAAACCTCTGGCGGTAGATCATTTGCCATCTTATCCAGCGTCGGCTCATATGCAGCCACTTCAATCAGCTCACCGTCTTTGGTATCTTCTTCTGCCACATCGGTTTCATCTGACTGATCCTCAAACGGCCACAAATCATAGGTCGCATCGGCAGAAAGTTCAGGGTCAAGTTCGGTGTCTTCTGCAAAAATATCGTCAAACAGATCGGTGTCATCGTCCACGCCAGCGCCTTCAGGGCCAGCCGCCGTCGAAGTTTTTGTTTCAGCGTCGACCTCACCCGCGCTTGCGTCTTGCGCAGTTGCGAATGTCAGCAGATTATCGGGAAACTGGCCAATGCCGATGTTATCGGAAACGTCCAACCACCCCAATTCAGATGTATCTTCGAACGTCTCTTCTTGTCCTTCTTGTTCTGCGCGGGCTTCTTCTATTCGCGCGCGAATCTCGTCGAATTGATCGAAATCAATACTTGAAATTGCCAAGACTGACAGCAGCTCCATGATGATCATTACTGTAACGCCCATATTTTCCTTTAACTTTTCAAAAGATCGATGTTGATTTGTGTCAAGTTTGATTGAGGGACCGCTAGAAATGGTTAACTGAGTGCGGGCAGGGAGGTGTAATTTGTGAACAATTTGATTTTTCGATCCAACATTGTTTCCAAATTTTCGATGCATTTATTCTGTACCAAAGAAAAAGGCGCCACCGCAGCAACGCCCCATATTTAAAAATTTGTATTTATTTACAGACCTTTAGCACGGTAGCTGCTTGCTACCTTACCAATGGAAACCAGATAGGCAGCGGTGCGCAAATCGTGAACATCATCGCGTTCATGCCAAACCTTACGCATGTCTTGATACGCGCCGCGCATCGTGTCTTCCAAACCAGAGCGTACCAATTCCAGCTCGCCCGCGCCGTGCAGATACCGCTGTTTGAACGTATCCGACAGCTTTTGACCCGACACATTTTCCAGCTCATCAATTAACAAACGGTGCCGTTCTTCTTCTTGGCGACGTTGCATCCGACCAAACCGAATGTGGCTCAGATTTTTCACCCATTCAAAATATGAAACCGTAACACCGCCCGCATTTGCGTACATATCAGGGATAATCACACAGCCTTCTTTGCGCAAAATTTCATCCGCACCAGATGTCACGGGCCCATTCGCGGCTTCGATAATCAGTGGGGTTTTGATCCGTTTTGCATTGGTCAGATTGATAGCACCTTCCATCGCCGCAGGGATCAGAATATCGGCATCCATTTCCATGATCGGCGCTTCGGCTGCATGAATTTCACCACCCGTAAACCCTTCAGGGTTGCCATGTACCGTCAAATGCTGCTTCAACGCTTCGATATCAATGCCATCTGGATTGGTGATGCAGCCATTGTATTCCAGCACACCGACAACTTTACAGCCGTCGTCTTCAGACAGAAATTTCGCCGCGTGATAGCCCACATTCCCAAGGCCCTGAACGATGACGCGCTTCCCATCCAGCGTCCCTTCCATTTTCGCCATTTTGATATCTTCGGGATGACGGAAAAATTCCTGCAATGCGTATTGCACACCGCGCCCTGTGGCTTCGGTCCGTCCTTGAATACCGCCACCAGAAATCGGCTTACCTGTCACACAGGCCCGCGCGTTAATGTCTGTCGTGTTCATCCGCGCGTATTGATCGGCAATCCACGCCATCTCCCGCTCGCCCGTACCCATATCTGGCGCGGGGACGTTTTGGGATGGATGGATTAAATCGCGTTTGGCCAGCTCGTAGGCGAACCGACGTGTGATCTGCTCTAACTCATGCTCTTCCCATTCACGTGGATCAATGCACAAACCGCCCTTTGATCCGCCAAATGGCGCTTCAACCAGCGCACATTTATAGGTCATCAACGCAGCCAGCGCCTCGACCTCGTCTTGGTTCACCGACATCGCATAGCGAATGCCGCCTTTAACGGGTTCCATATGTTCGGAATGAACCGAGCGATATCCCGTGAACGTCTGAATGTCGCCGCGCAACCGAACGCCAAATCGCACGGTATAGGTCGCGTTGCAGACCCTAATTTTCTCAACCAATCCAGGGGGTAAATCCAACAACTTTACGGCGTTGTTAAACATAATATTGGTGGATTCGCGGAAACTCGGTTCTGCTTGGCGTGGCATGATGGCCCCTGTGTTTGTTAAAAAACGTCCATCAAGCCCAAGAGACATACCCCCGAGCATCACGTGGCACTCCCTATAAGGACAGAATGCCGCAAATGGCGCAACCATAAATTACCACTTTTTTGGGCAGGGTTAAAACGTAACTGAACCCGTTTTTCCATAAAAAAGGCACCGTACCTTGCGATACGATGCCCCTAAAAATCAGGTTTTCAGTGCGTTATCCGTTATAGGATTTCGCCGCGCGTTTACGCTCATGTGGGTCCAGATGAACCTTACGCAAACGGATCGCATTTGGCGTAACTTCGACCAACTCATCCGTGTCGATATAGGCAATCGCTTGTTCCAGTGACAATGTCACTGGGGTCGTCAAACGCACCGCTTCATCCGTACCAGAGGCACGAACGTTGGTCAGCTGTTTGCCTTTCAACGGGTTCACTTCCAGATCGTTTTCACGATTGTGTTCGCCAATAATCATGCCTTGGTAAACCGCTTCTTGCGCACCAATAAAGAACTTGCCGCGATCTTCCAGTTTCCACAATGCAAACGAAACAGACGTCCCATTTTCCATGGAAATCAGAACACCTGCACGGCGACCTGGGATCGTACCTTTATGTGGGGCCCATTCATGGAACACACGGTTCAAAACACCTGTACCGCGGGTGTCTGTCAAAAACTCGCCGTGATATCCGATCAGCCCGCGTGAAGGCACATGCGCGATGATCCGCGTTTTACCAACACCAGCTTGTTTCATCTCGGTCATCTCGCCTTTGCGCGCGCCCGTGATTTTTTCGATAACCGCACCGGAATACTCGTCATCCACATCAATGGTGACTTCCTCAATCGGCTCGCAACGCACACCGTCAACGTCTTGGAACAGAACTTTCGGGCGTGAAATTGACAACTCAAAACCTTCGCGGCGCATGTTCTCGATCAGAACACCCATCTGCAATTCGCCGCGACCCGCCACATCAAAGGCTTCGCCGCCCGCTGTATCCGTCACTTTAATGGCGACGTTTACTTCGGCTTCTTTTATCAGACGATCGCGAATAACGCGCGACTGAACCTTTTTGCCATCACGACCAGCCAATGGGCTGTCGTTAATGCCGAACGTTACGGAAATGGTTGGTGGATCAATCGGCTGCGCAGGGATCGCTTCGGTCACGCTCATGGCAGAGATCGTATCTGCAACAGTCGCTTTAGACATACCTGCCAGCGTTACAATGTCGCCTGCTTCTGCAACTTCAATTGCTTGCTGGAACAATCCACGGAACGCCATGATCTTGGTCGCACGAAAGCTTTCGATCTGTGTGCCATCGCGTGACAACGCCTTAACTGTTTCGCCAGCTTTCAATGTGCCTGCTTCAACACGGCCCGTCAAAATACGGCCGATGAACGGGTCAGCGCCCAATGTTGTTGCCAACATGCGGAACGGTTCGTTGCGTGCTTCGATTTGTCTTGGTGTTGGAACGTGCTTCACGATCAATTCAAACAAGGCGTTCAAATCTTGGCGTGGTCCGTCCAATTCCATATCGGCCCAGCCCGAACGACCCGACGCGTACATGGATGGGAAATCCAACTGTTCATCATCCGCACCCAAGTTAGCGAACAGATCAAAACATTCATCCAGCGCGCGGTCAGGCTCGGCATCTGGTTTGTCTACTTTGTTCAGCACAACAATCGGGCGCAAACCCAGTGCCAGTGCTTTTGATGTTACAAACTTTGTTTGCGGCATCGGGCCTTCTGCGGCATCAACCAACAGAACAACGCCATCAACCATGGACAAGATGCGTTCAACTTCGCCACCGAAATCGGCGTGGCCAGGGGTATCAACGATGTTGATCCGCATGCCATTCCACTCAACGGAGGTCGCTTTGGCCAGAATAGTAATCCCGCGCTCGCGCTCCAGGTCGTTGCTGTCCATTGCGCGTTCGGCAACCGTTTGGTTTTCGCGAAACGCGCCAGACTGCTTCAACAGCTCGTCTACGAGCGTGGTTTTGCCGTGGTCAACGTGTGCGATAATCGCAATATTTCTGAGTTCCATTTGGATACGCCTGCATAAGAAAATAAGGTGTTTGGCGCGGCCATACAGTAAGGAATGCTACTTGGCTAGGGGAAAGGTCAAGCTGGGGCTATTGGGGCGCACCCAAGCCTGAAAAAATTTGACGTTTGTGCTAAAATCCGTGCAGATTGGCGCAAAGGAGCCTTTGATGCCAAAACTCGCCGATTACCGCACCGTCGCCACGTTTGATCCCACAACCTTTGAACCGATGAGCATGCTGGGCCTAGAAGGGCAGGGCGTGCTGTGGAAAAACGTGTCTTTTGATGAAAGTTCGGGGCAGGGCAGTTACCTGATGATCATGGCGCCCGGAACCAAATGTAATCCTCACCGCCATAACGGCGACGAGGAGTTTTATATCGTCGAAGGCGATCTGCAAGATCACGACGGGCATTTATACGTCGCGGGCGAGTTTGTATCACTTGCGCCCGGATCAGAACATTTCTCCGTTTCGCCTTCGGGCTGTAAACTGGTCGTCACGCAGCGCGGCCCCGAAACCAACTTTAGGCACGGCGAATGGGAACCAGTTCCCTAAACTTGCGCTATCGCCATTTACTCGCTTGTTTCACAGCGCTGGGCTTCAACCCCATATCAGATGGTTTTTCAACCAACCCGTATGCACCATCATCCACTTCAACAGCGTTGTTCGAGTTTTGCGGCGCAGCGCGGCAGCAAAGCCAATAAACATCGGTCATGCCTGGGTAAAGTTTGCGAAATTTCGCAATCACTTCGCCCATTTGCATTTTGGCACCGTCCCTAATTGCAAGCGAAGGCGCGGCGTTCTTCTGAGATCCGACGTAATAAACCCCCGTTGCAAATTGAAATGCTGGGTCAGCGGCGCTAGATCCAAATGCAGTGTAGTTCGGCATCATTTCAAAGGCATTGTATGTTTTGGTAGCGCTGTTTTTTACCATATCGACATCGAGCCCCGGAGCCGTCAAACGATCCTCGATTGCCATGCCAATTGAGCCCTCAATAGAATTGCATCATCAGTAAAGCAGTGAACGCTAACACCTGGTGGCACAAGATATGTGCCCTTTGATGTGCCGCCGTCGCGTCCACCGTGTGCCGTAATAAAGATGCTTATGCCATTTAATGTCCTCAAAAGTTAAGTTAGGTCGTCTGTTAATTGTCTTTGAAAATACCAGCACACGAAGTTTTCTCGTCGTTCAATTCCAAATAAGTTGCCGCAGTTTCCAAATACGTATCATAAGCATGTAGGTTGCAGCATCATGCAAGTCGAACGTGTGATTTTCAGCACATTTTTTGAAAGTAAATATGAAAAAATACCCGTTTCTTAAAGTATAGTGAGCCTCAATTTTGTTTGAATTTCTTGAAAGCAAGGGGCTGGTAGGCAGAACTTGCATCCGCAAAACCCATCCGATAGCGTTCGAAAAAAGGGGCACGCCATGACCGATGACACCACACCCGATACCGCCACGCTGAACTTTGCAGATAAGATGTCTTACACGGATTATCTCGGCCTTGATGCCATCTTGAACGCGCAAAACCCCCTTTCGGATGCCCACGATGAAATGCTGTTTATCATTCAACACCAAGCGTCTGAAATCTGGCTCCGCCTTGCGATTTATGAACTGAACGCCGCACGCAATATTATTGCACGCGGTGAAACCCGTATGGCGTTCAAAATGCTGGCCCGTGTCGCGCGTATCTTTGAACAACTCAATTCGGCATGGGATGTTTTGCGCACCATGACCCCGTCTGAATACACCCAATTTCGCGATGATCTGGGCCAATCCTCGGGTTTTCAATCCCACCAATATCGTCTGGTCGAATACATCGTCGGCAATCGCAATCACACATTGTTAAAATCCCACGAACACCGCAACGATCTGCATTCCGCGCTGAAAGACGAGCTTGCCAAACCCAGCCTGTACGACACGGTTTTGCGCACCCTCGCGGGCAAAGGGTTCAGCATCCCGAGCGATGTTCTAAGTCGCGACGTGTCCCAGAAACTGCCCCATAATGCAGCGGTCGAAGACGTCTGGCGTCAAATTTACCAAGACCCAACCACCCATTGGGAAGCATACGAACTGGCCGAAAAGCTGGTGGATTTTGAAGATTACTTCCGACGCTGGCGTTTTAATCACGTCACAACCGTAGAACGCATCATCGGCAATAAACGCGGTACAGGGGGCACGGGGGGCGTGTCATACCTGCACAAAATGTTACAAGTCGAACTGTTCCCCGAACTTTGGTCCGTCAGAACACTCCTATAAATCTACACAAGTCATGATATTTTAATACAAATTTAACTTTAAGTGTAATTACCTTTATTTTGCCACAATTCGCCACAAATTCTATGCAAGGCACAGGTATCGTTCGTCTTAGGTATCCTGAATGGACGAGCATTCGGAGCCAATTGAGAGGCAGTAAAATGATTAAATGTACCAAGAAGTACGCCGATAAAACTCCGTTGAAAGCAGTTCAACGTCTTAAAAACTGGATGACAGACGCCGACGGTGCTGTGACCGTCGATTGGGTTGTTTTGACAGCCACGATGGCCGTTATTGGCGGCATTATCGTCGTGATGACAGTGGATGGAACAACTGATGTGGGCAACCAAATCAGCGCAGTTCTGGCCGACAAACCAGTAAACTAACCAAACACCCAAAAAACTGGCGCGTAGATTTCTGCCCGCCTTTTTCTACCTGCTCGCGCGGGCCGCTGGTGCTTTGTCGAAAAAACTGAAATACCCGCCACACGCCCAATCGGCCTCTGTGGAACCCGCGCACCTATGTCATCCGACCTAATAACATCACTCCTGTCGATCACGCTGCCCTTTGTCGTCGCGCTGATCTGGGCCCGCTACACCGCCAGCCCAAAACTAAAATTCTGGCTGCGCAGATCGGCCCTGTGGGGCGCTCCCCTTTTCGCACTCCTAATCGTCACCATCAAACTGATCACCGCAACCTGCACCCACCAAGCAAACTTCGGCTTCACCGCCTGCACAACCCTGTCCGTCACCTTCGCCAAGACGGTGATGACGGGCTTTGTTTTCACACTCATGCTGCTGGTCGGCTACGCATTAGTCCTGCTCGGTGTGGGCGTCGCGGTTGAATTGCAAACCCGCCTCAAGGCAAACCGCTAACTCCGTGCGATTTTATCGTGGACGAATCCCCACATCCTCGGCCAAGCTGTGCGCAAATTGATCGCAATAAGAATACAGAAAGAACGCACCATGTCCCTCACCGCCAACTGGTCCTTCCCGACACCCATCCGTTTTGGCGCTGGGCGCATTTCTGAACTGGGCGAAGCGTGTCGCGCCACCAACATGAAACGCCCACTGTTGGTTACGGATCGTGGCTTGGCCAATCTGCCAATCACCGCCAAAGCCTTGGATGTGCTTGAGGAAGCAGGGTTTGAACGCGCCATTTTCGCCGAAGTAGACCCAAACCCGAATGAGAAAAACCTCGCAATTGGCCTCAAAGCATACGCCGATGGCAACCACGACGGCGTCATCGCATTTGGTGGCGGGTCTGGCATTGATCTAGCCAAAATGATCGCGTTCATGTGCGGCCAAACCCGCCCCGTTTGGGATTTTGAAGACGTGGGCGATTGGTGGAGCCGTGCCAACGCCGACACCATCGCGCCAATCATCGCCGTTCCAACAACCGCTGGCACCGGCTCCGAAGTGGGCCGCGCATCGGTGCTGACCAATTCACAAACCCACCAAAAGAAGATCATCTTTCACCCACAGGTCATGCCCAGCATCGTCATTTCCGATCCAGAACTGACAATCGGCATGCCCCCCGCAATCACCGCTGGCACAGGCATGGACGCTTTCGCCCATTGCCTCGAGGCATACTGCTCCCCCCATTTCCACCCGATGGCCCAAGGAATCGCGCTCGAAGGGCTCCGCCTTGTCAAAGACAACCTGCTGGCCGCCTACACGGATGGCACAGACATCAACGCACGCGCACAAATGTTGGTCGCCGCAACGATGGGGGCCACTGCATTCATGAAGGGCCTTGGCGCGATCCACGCCCTGTCGCACCCCATCGGCGCGCACCACAACACGCACCACGGCACCACTAACGCTGTGGTCATGCAACCCGTTCTGCGCTTTAACCAGCCCGCAATCACGGGCCGGTTGAACGATGCCGCTGCCTACCTCGGTATTTCTGGCGGATTTGACGGCTTTTACGATTACGTCGGCACGCTCAACCAATCGCTCAACATCCCCGCAAACCTAACCGATCTCGGCGTCACCTCGCCCGATTTGGATGCTTTGGTTGCTGGCGCATTGATCGACCCATCTGTTGGCGGAAACCCCGTTGAAATGACGCCAGCGAACACGCGCACCCTGCTAGAGGCTTGCTTCTAGCCCAAACAAAGTCACCTATGCCAATATGACGTAACACGAATCGACACGCGAACCAAAGGCCTGCCCCATGCTTGATCATTCCAACGACCCCGTTGAACTGCTGAACCAAAACGTCAGCCTGCCGTTCGAGCAAGCCCGCGCCATGCCACCATCGGTTTACACATCCGAGGAATTTTTGAACCGCGAATTGTCGGACATCTTTTCCAAAGATTGGTTCTGCGTGGGCCGCGCCGATGCGCTGCCAAACCTGGGCGATTTCGTGACCCAAGACCTCGCGGGGCAACCCATCATGGTGATCCGCGACAAAAAGGGCAATCTTCGCGCCCAATCCAACGTCTGCCTGCACCGCATGTCCACTCTGCTGCATGGCCGTGGCAACGCCCGTTCCATCGTTTGCCCGTACCACGCGTGGACTTACAACCTTGATGGATCACTGCGCGGCGCACCCGCCATGACCCTGAACGAAGGGTTCTGCAAAGAACATTACAAATTGCCACATGTTCGCTGCCAAGAATGGCTCGGCTGGGTGTTTGTATCGCTTAATTCAGACGCCCCAGATGTGGCTGATCAATTGTCCCAAGTCGAAGACATGATTGGTGATTACGATATGGCCAATTACCAAGAAACCTTCTTTGAATCCCACGTTTGGGACACAAACTGGAAAGTTCTGGCCGAGAATTTCATGGAAAGCTATCACCTGCCAGTCTGCCATGCAGGCACCGTTGGCGCGTTCTCCAAGCTCGAAGAAATGGATTGCCCACCGGGTCTGCCTGCTTTCAATTACCACACGATCCTCAAGGACGATCAGCTGAAAATCGCGCTGGCGCACCCCGATAATGATCGCATGGAAGGTGAGCGGCGTCGCACGACCTACCTGCTGGCGCTTTATCCGAGCCTGCTGATTACGCTGACCCCTGGTTATTTCTGGTATCTGACCCTGCACCCCGAAGGTGTCGGCAAAGTGCGCATCAATTTCGGTGGTGGCATGTCCAAAGAGTGGATGAAAGATGAGGAAGCGTTGAAAAACCTCGCCGATCTAAAAAACCTCCTTGATGACGTGAACGTTGAGGATCGCGGTTGCACCGAAAAGGTCTACAATGGCATCTGTTCACACATGGCAGAACCGGGTCACTTGTCCCATCTTGAACGTCCGAATTATGATTTTGCGACCTACATCAACGCCCGCATGCAGGCCGCACAAAAGTGAACGCTCCTTCACCGCAAAACGCAGCCCTACGCGAAGCGTTCTTGGGCGGAATGTCCCACGCAGCCTGCACCGTAAACATCGTCACAACCGATGGCCCAGCCGGCAAATCTGGCGTCACCGTTTCGGCGATGACCTCCGTTTCTGCTGACAGCACAAAGCCAACATTGCTGGTTTGCGTCCACCACGAAGCCACAGCCGCGCCTTTCATCATTGAAAACGGCAATTTCTGCGTCAACTTGTTGCGCGATGATCAATCCTTCATCTCAGACACATTCGCGGGGCGTTTTAGCGCAGAAATCCTTGATAAATTCGACTGCGCCGATTGGGCGCCGATGGAAACAGGCGCACCGCGCGTCGTGGATCCGCTGGTCGCGTTCGATTGCAAAGTTATCTCGGCAGAGCGCATCGGAACGCACCACGTTTTTGTCGGCGAAGTCCAAGATATTTTCACCGCCAAACGTGGCTCGCCGCTGATTTACGCCAACCGCGCGTACGGGCGCACCATCCGCATTGACCCCGTCACGTCCCTTGCGACCAGCCAATCAGACACGGCCCTGCGCATTGGTTGTTTTCACACGTTTGGCCCGTTTATGATGCCCGAAATTATCGCCAAATTTGCCCAAGACGACAGCACTGATTTGTGGTTCATGGACGGGGATCACCGCCGCCTGATCGAAGGCTTGCGCACTGGCGAACTCGATATTGCGTTGATGATAGACATTGATCTGCCCGACGATATTGACGCCACGCCGCTGTCCACGCTGCGCCCCTACATCCTGCTTGCCGAAGACCATCCCCTCGCAGATGAACCCAATCTAACACTGGCGGCGCTCACGGATCATCCGATGATCCTGCTTGATGTGCCACCCTCTGGGGAATATTTCCTCCAGCTGTTCGCTGCGCAAAACCTCACACCGCAAATCAAATACCGCTGCCCGTCCTACGAAATGGTACGCGGTCTTGTCGGTCACGGCCTCGGCTTTTCAATTTTGGCCACCAAACCCGCCTCCAACCTCAGCTACGATGGCCACGCGCTGGTCACACGCCCCCTTTCCGCCGATACCCGCGCATCCAACACGATTTTGGCCACCAAAAAGGGCAGCACCCTTCCAAAAGCAGCCGCACCATTTATTTCTGTCTGCAAAACGCTATTTTCACGCTGAACTTGGCGAATATTGCACCATTATCGATTCCGAGGTTTCTAAATGTTCAAAACACCATCCATCGCAATCCTCACCACACTTATCGGCGCACCTTCATTCGCCGACACGCCCGAATTCGGCGAAGACGCCTCGATCAAAGTGCTTTCAACCCTGGCACTGGGCACCGATCAAACAACGAATTCGCGAAATTCTTTGAAAAATCTCGATATTTTGGCGCATTTTACATCAACCCCTTTGGCGGGCAGAGCTTTCGTGTCATCGATTACGGCAGTCTAAAAGCCGCCCGCGAAACTGCTGAAAATCGCTGCAACACAGACGCCAGCCCTGCCAAATTTCAGCTGTACGCGGTTTCTGTCCCCACCGGCCAAGACCCGAAATCCGATAATATCGTCGGGTTTTCGCAAGGCGCGACAATCGATTTCAACGCCGACTATTTAACCCACCAAAACGAAGGCCACTTTGGTGCTTTTGCCGTCTCAAAAGGTGTGTCTTACGGCTACACATGGGATTGGAATTCCCAAGCTGAGGCCGAAGCCTCCACACTGCTATTTTGCGAATCCGACATGCTCGAAGACCTCGCCAAGGTCTATATTGTGGAACGCGAGTTCAGCGTAAACGCTGGCTACACATCGTGCAAAATCGCCCACAGTTATTCCAGAAACTAAAATTCATACCCCCCCCGTTTTTTGCCCCCGAACAAGGGCCAAACGCCCTTCACTGTAAAGGCAAATCCATGAAACTCGTCGCTGGCCACCCCCAAGGCTTCTCGCCTGAAATCCCAGAACTTATCTGGTCAGAAGACCCCGAATTGTTGCAGCTCGAATTTCAATCTTTTGAAAAATGGCATGCAATCTGCGCTGTGGAATGGCCAACAACAGGTGCTGGAAATTGTCACGATGCCACCACACTCGAGCTCCAAAACGGCAAGGTTTGTGGCTTTATCAACGCATTTTCCTGGGATGAGGTCGAACCGTGTTTTGCAAAAACCGATGCCCTGCGCGGCCCCTCTCATCTGTCTGACGATACCATTGCGCAGATGGACAGCCTTTTTACCTCCCCTGCGCAAAACGCGTTCTTCGTCCTCGATATTTCTGTGGCACCCAGCACCCAAAACATCGGCCTTGGTGCCAAACTTATCGCGCACGCAGAAACCCTTGCGCGCGCTAAAAACCACACGTCCCTTTGCCTTGATGCGCGCGAAACCAACGCAGCACTTGGCTTTTACCAACACCTTGGCTTTACCATTTCGACGCGCAGCCACGCGCCCGAATTAGACGCTCACAACATCAAAGCATACCTGCACATTACGCGCGAGATCACGCATTAGCGGCGCAAACAGGTCGCAAATAAGCCAGACCGAACGCGAAAAATGGGCATTATTTCCTAACTAGAAAGGAGCCAGCCATGACACATCATTTGCGCCAAGCGCTCGCCTCGATTGCCGCCAGTCCCTTTGATGCGCCCCAAAGCATGCCTGGCGCTTTTTACACAGATCAAACGCTTTTTGATTGGGAATACGCGACTGTTCTTCAAAGTGGATGGCATTGTTTGGGCCGCGCGGATGAACTCCCGAATGTGGGCGATTTTTTCACGCTCCAATTGCTCAACGAACCGCTTCTTATCACCCGCACAGAGGATGGCATCCACGTCCTCTCGAATGCTTGTCGCCACCGTGGAATGCCCGTGGCGAAAGGCGCAGGAAATGCCAAACGCCACGTTTGCCCCTACCACGCTTGGGCCTATGCGCCCGACGGAAAACTCCTGTCCGCACCGCGCATGCGAAATGCGGGCTTTGACCCGAAAACCTGCGCATTGCCGGCATTCGAAGCGAAAATCCACAACGGGTTCATCTACGCATCATTATCCGACACGCCAGAACCCTTTGATTTGGCCGAGCTTGACGCCCTGATCGCACCCTACGAGCCTGAAAATTTCCGCCACATCCACACCGCAAGCGAGGTGTGGAATTGCAATTGGAAAGCTCTGGTTGAGAATTTCATGGAAAGCTACCACCTATCCGTGGTTCACCCTGAAACGCTGCACCATATCACGCCCACAGGATTGTCGCGCAAAGGTCCATCGGGTCGCAACTTTACATCCTACTTCGCCTATTATCCCGACACCGCAGCAGGGCGCGGAATGGGGGCAAAAGGCCTGTCGGAATCGGAACGAAAACGCTCAACTCTGTTTGCGGTTTTCCCAACGCAAGTCGTCAGCATTGCCGCCACGACGCTAGTGTCTCTTTCAATATTTCCGATCAACACCGAACAAATCGAGGTTCGCTGGACCTTTTCCACCTTTGGCAAAGAACTTGACGATGGCGTTTTGGCAGATCGTATCGCTGTCTGGAATGACGTGAATTTTGAAGATCGCGAAAAGTTAGAAATCATGCAACGTGCCCTTAACTCGCGCCATGCCGTTGGCGGCCCGCTGGCGGGTGCAGATTATGAAGGCACCGTTCACGATTTTCAGATGTGGCTCGCGGGTCAATCCGAAAACTTGCATTAACTGTTTGGTCACGCAACACCCGACGATCAAAACGAAACGCAACGTTCGCGCAACAATCGCACCGTACGCGCGCAAAGGTTAACGCCAAAAGTGCCATACACATGCCATACGCTTTGCAGACATTTTTTAGAGCCCAAAAAGGCCAAAGGTTAACGCGCAACACCCTCTTGCAAACGGGCCACTAAATTGGCCAGCATCGCATCGCATTTCGCCAATTGATCGACGCTGACAAACTCATCTGGCTTATGGCCTTGCTCCATCGAACCGGGGCCACAAACCACTGTCGGAATGCCAACTTTCTCAGAAAACAGTCCGCCTTCAGTGCCAAAAGCCACTTTCATCGTATCATTGGCCCCAAGCAGGGACTTTACGAACTGCACAACCTCTGCCTCCTCGGGTGTTGCCAGGCCTGGATAGGTGTTTGGTGTGCGTTCAATTTCAATAGCAACCTCTGGTGCAACATATTGATATCGATTCACTATTTCATCTGCGCGCGCGCGAATTTCATCCATAAGTGCGTCTGGATTGTCTTCGTTCAAAGACCTGATTTCGAACAAAACCTCGCATTTATTCGGCACGATATTCAGCGCCACGCCCGCATTGATTTTGCCCACATGCAGCGTTGTATACGGCACACTGTAATCGCTATCCTGCGCGCCATCACGGGCCAAGCGATCCTGTATCTCCCTCAAAACATTGATGAAATCCACCGCCATATAAATTGCGTTCACCGCCATAGGTGCCAGTGCTGAATGCCCCTCGCGCCCAATCATCGTCGCTTTCGCCGCCATCTTGCCTTTATGCCCCACGGCAACTTGCATCGAAGTCGGCTCTCCTACGATGCAAAACGCAGGTTTAAACGGCGCATCCGCCAGCATATCAACCAAAGAACGCACGCCGATACAGCCGATTTCCTCGTCATAGGAAAAGGCTAAGTGCATAGGAGTGTTGAGTTTTTTCGTCGCAGCATCCAATCCAGCCGCAAGGGCCGCCGCAACAAACCCTTTCATATCGCAGGCTCCGCGACCAAAGTATTTTCCATCCTCCAACGTCAACTCAAACGGCGACTTCGTCCAGTTTTGCCCCGCTACAGGTACAACATCGGTATGGCCCGACAACATCACCCCAGTGCGATCCTGCGGCCCTATGGTGGCAAATAGGTTGGCCTTGGTGCCTGTTTTATCAGGGATCAAAGTCACCGCACCACCCGCGTTTCTGATCAGGTTCGCGCACCATTCGATTAGTTCAAGATTTGGATTTATCGAGGTCGTGTCAAAGGCAATCAATTTTTCAAAAATTTCAATTGTATTCATGCTATTAAACGCCTTTTACTTCGATTTTACGTTGCAGATTTTCGATCACATCAGACAACCAATCCCATGCCTCTGTTGCCTTCTCATTCACAATAAGATAGGTCTTTCAACTCAACTTAGGCGCGCGAACAATGCGGTACAATACTTCTATCTCCAAATACTCCGCAACCATGCGTTCGGGCAAATATGCAGTGCCGCCATTTTCAAGCAAATGTTCCAACGCCCAATTGGCCGACTCAAAACTCAACCGCGCCGTATCCGCATCCGCGTAATAGGCCGCATGATCGCGCCCAAATTGTTCGCCCCCTTCGACAAAAATGTAATGGGGATCAAACCGCATCGGACTTGCTGGATCGCTGGATACTAAAATCAGGTGATCATCGGCCAAGACATGCAATCGAAATCCATCTTCAGTCACGGTATTATAGGTCACCGCAATGTCGACCAAACCGCTGCTCAACCACTGTGAAAGATCCGAATTGGACCCCGACCAGGCACTCACAGCCAGATTTTGATTCGCTGCCAAAATGTCATCCAACAATCGCTGCCCAACCCCATTTCGCAAATCAGAATGACACCCAATGTTCACCAACGCCGCGACGCCCGCCGGCAAAGATGCTTCCTGTTTTGCCTGCTGCCACAACTCGACCATCACCTCTGCGTATCGCAAAAACTTCACGCCATGCGCCGTCATCACTGTACCAGCTTTTGCGACGCAGAAACAGCGTTTGCCCCAACTCCTGTTCCAGTGTTTTCAAACGCGCGGTGATGGTGGATTGAGTAACATTTAAATTCTCAGACGCGCGTATCAGGCTACCCGTTTCAACGATCTCAAGGAATGTTTGTAGGTTCGAAAGGTTCATCACAACACTTCAATTATTTCGAACTTTATATGAGATAAAATTCGTTTTTAAAATAGATTGATTTGCGTAATAGTGCCTCTAACTTCGCAAACTAACCCAATCAAATGAACGGACCCTAAAGTGAGAGCACGACCACCTGTTAAACGCGAGGAGTTCATTGCCGCGATGCGTCATGTTGCGTCCTCGGTGACGGTGGTGACAACAAATGGCGCTGGTGGAAAAACACGGCGCAAACGTAAGTGCGTTTGCCTCTGTTTCTGCTGATCCGCCAACTGTGATGGTGTGCCTTCGCAGCGACAGCCGTATCGCAAAAGCGGTCGTACAAAACAAAAATTTTGCTGCCTGCGTTCTGGCAAAAAATACGGCAGAGATGGCGATTTCCGAACTTTCGACCGCTGTGGATCATGGGATTAACACGGTGACTGTGGTGATGGACAACGGGTGTTGGGGGGCGGAGAAAGCCTATTAACGGGATTTTTTCAATGGGCGTTATATCGGTGTGGATGTGTCTTCGCCTGATTTTGCCAAGGCGGCTGAACTGTACGGCGCGGCTGGATACTCCTTTGATAAGATTGGTGAAGTTGGCGATGCGATCACGGCGGCGTTGGCGTGTGGGTAGCCTGCTGTCGTGGATGTGGCTGTTGATCCCAACGCGCTTTATTCTTTTCGACGGGATTTTTTTTAAACATCGTGGCGGATGAGGTTTGAACGTGTTTTGTGAGGCGTTCGGGCCGTGCGCATTCGTTAACGCGAAAACGATAAAAGTTAATGGCGAAATCACACGTCGAAACACCTCGTATAAAGGCTGCAAAGTGTATGCAAAGCGTATGGGATGTGTATGGCAACGTGTATGGCACATTTTTAAAGGCCGAGCGTGTTATTAGGTATTAACGGGGCCGCTAAATAGTCTTTCTTGCATAACCTCGTTAACGTGTTATCTATATTTCAACCCATCATACACGAGGATTCCCAATGCGATTTGCAACCTATTCAGCCAACGATCAAACATTTTATGGCGCGGTAGCGGACGATGGGATGATTGCCCTGTCCGATCAATTTCCACAGTGGCCGACATTGCGCGAAGTGATTGCGGATGATGGATTGGATGAGTTGGACGCGGCGGCAAATGGCAAAGCGGTGAGCCATGCAAATGGGTCGTTTGTGTTTCAAATTCCAATTCCCCAGCCAGAAAAAATTATCTGTGTTGGCGTGAACTTTCCTGACCGAAATGCAGAGTACAAAGACGGCAAAGAGGCGCCGAAATTTATATCGTTGTTCCCCCGATTTGCGCGCTCGTTTGTTGGGCATGATGTGCCACTGACGCGGCCAAAGGCATCGGAGCAATTGGATTACGAGGGCGAGGTTGTTGTCGTGATCGGCAAGGGCGGGCGGCACATCAAAAAAGAAGATGCGCTGGATCACATTGCGGCGCTGTCGATTTGCAACGAGGGCACCATTCGCGATTGGGTGCGCCATGCGAAATTTAACGTCACGCAGGGTAAAAACTGGGATGGATCAGGGGCGATTGGGCCGTGGATTGTGCCCTACAAAGACCCGAAACAATTGCTGGACATTAAGTTGGAAACACGGGTGAACGGCGAGCTGCGCCAATCGGATCGCAGCAGTCGGATGATTTTTAATCACGCGGATGAAATCGCCTATATCTCGACCTTTACGACGTTGGTTCCTGGCGACATGATTATTACGGGCACGCCGACGGGCGCAGGTGCGCGGTTTGATCCGCCGATTTTCCTGAAACCCGGCGATGTGGTAGAAGTTGAAGTCGAGGGCGTGGGTGTTCTGCGCAATGGAGTTGTGGACGAATGAAACCTGACGAGATTACAGCGGCCGCCGCGCGGTTGGTAGAGGCCGAGGTTTCGCGCACCCAAACGGGCGTTATTTCGGTGGCGTATTCGGACATTTCGATGGCCGAGGCCTATGCCATTCAAGCGGCGTTTGTCGCAGCGAAAGAAGTGGGCGGTGCGGTGCGCAAGGGCTGGAAGATCGGGTTGACCAGTCGGGCCATGCAGATGGCGCTGGGCATTGATATTCCTGACAGCGGTATCCTTTTTGATGATATGTTTTTCGACCAAGCTGGCACGGTTCCGCGCGGTAGGTTTATTGAGCCACGAGTCGAAGCAGAGATTGCGTTTATCATGGGTGAGGATTTGTCGGGTGCGAATTGCACGCGGGGCGATGTTTTGGCGGCAACGGATTGGGTCGCACCCGCGCTCGAAATCCTCGACACGCGGATTTTGCGCGTTGACCCTGCCAGTGGTTCGACGCGCAAAGTGTTTGATACGATTGCGGATAATGCGGCGAATGCGGGCATTGTTTTGGGCGATCAAAAGCACAGCCCTGATGCGTTTGATTTGCGCTGGGTCGGGGCGATTGTGTCGCGCGGCGGATCGGTTGAAGAAACGGGTTTGGGCGCTGGTGTTTTGAACGATCCTGTGATGGGAATGGTTTGGCTGGTGCAGCGTTTGGCGGAATATGGACAAGGATTAAGCAAGGGCGATGTTGTTTTGTCTGGCAGCTTCATTCGCCCAATCGAAGCGCCTGGGGGATCAGTTTTCGCGGCGGATTACGGCGAGTTTGGCCGTGTGGATATAACGTTTGAATAGGAGGTCGTCATGGGCGCACCAGTGAATAAGTTGAAAAAAGCCTTGGCTAACGGGGAATTGCAGACGGGGGCTTGGCTGGGTCTGGTCGATGGATACGCAGCAGAGGTTGCGGGTACGGCGGGCTTTGATTGGGTGTTGGTTGACGGGGAACATGCGCCCAACGGCACGACCGAGATATCAAAACAGATTGGGGCGTTAAGTGCGTCGTTATCATCGGTGATTGTGCGGGTGCCAAAGGGCGAAGACTGGTTCATCAAGCAGGTTCTTGATGCGGGTGCGCAGACAATTATGGTGCCAATGGTGGAAACGGGGGCGCAGGCGGCAGAAATGTCGCGTGCGATGCTGTATGCGCCAGTGGGTATTCGCGGTGTCGGATCGGCGCTTGCGCGGGCATCGCAGTGGTCTGGAATTGCGGATTACACGATCACGGCGAATGATCAGATGTGTTTGATTGTGCAGGTCGAGGCACAACGCGGCATTGATAATCTGGATGATATCTTGGCCGTAGAGGGCGTGGATGCGGTGTTTATCGGGCCTGCGGATTTGGCGGCCGATATGGGGTATCTGGGCAATGAGCAAGCGCGCGAAGTCCAGGACACGATGGAATACGCGGTAAAGCGCATTCGTGCAGCTGGCAAGGCGGCGGGGATTATGTGCCCTGACCCTGTTTTGGCGGAAAAATTCATCAGCTGGGGCGTGAATTTCGCCTGTGTGGCGATTGATATTGTGATGCTGGCAAAGGGGCTGCGCAGGGCGGCGAAGTTACACAAGGGTTAGGGCGCGCACCTTGACCTTTTGGCCGCAACTGTAAAAGGATTTTTTTTCATACGTAGGCTCCGCGCAAATGACGGGGTCGCGAACAGGCAAAGACAGCATGTCTGACACAGCCACCGCCAGCCCTTGGGGCGCAAAACTCCGTCTGAAAGCAATGAATGATTATCACTGGCATGATTATGTTGGTTGTAATTGTTCTGCGCGGTGCGCTGGATGTGGTGGCCCCTGAGGTGGATCCGATGTTGGGAAAATACCGCCCAAACCTAAGCAAAACCAAACACTTGGATTTGGATGGGTTCTTTGGGCTGCATCCTGGGCTGGGCGATCTGATGCTGTTGTGGAAGGCGGGCGAGATGGGGTTTGTGCAAGCCGTATCGACACCGTACCGCGATAAGCGCAGCAATTTTGATGGCCAAGATTTGCTGGAAGTGGGCGTTGTTGAGGTATCATCGGATGCGCGCGACAGCGTCTGGATGAACTGCATGTTGGACCTGATCCCAGAGGCGAAAAAGGACATGGTGTTTTCTGTTGGGCGTGAAAATATGTTGCTGTTGCGCGGGGCATTTCCAACAACCAGCTGGGCG
>JASJIO010000177.1:0-10134 GCA_037625035.1 Amylibacter sp. | reverse complement strand
GTTCCGACAACGAACCGCACGGCGCAGCTGGCGCGGGATGTTGCGATTGATGTTTTCACGCTCGATCAAGTGAAGTGGTTGGATTTGACCATCGATGGCGCGGATGAGTTTGACCCGCAGCTGAACCTGATTAAAGGCGGTGGTGGCGCGCTGTTGCAAGAAAAGATTGTGGCAACGGCGAGCGATCAGATGGTTGTGATTTCAGATGCCAGCAAATCGGTTGAAACGCTGGGTGCGTTCCCGTTGCCTGTAGAAGTGGTGAAATTTGGATGGGAAACCACCAAGGAATTGATCGAGGAATGTCTGTCGAACGTGAATGTTTTGGGCAGTGCGGTAACGTTGCGCATGCAGAATGACACGGCAATGATTACGGATGAGGGGCACTATATACTGGACCTGCACCTGAAGCGGATCGAAAACCCGCGCGAATTGTCGATCATTATGAACCAAGTGCCAGGTGTGGTGGAAAATGGCCTGTTCCTTGATATCGCTGACGCCATTGTGATTGGTCACGGTGATGGGCGTGTGGAAGTGCGTGATATTAACAACGGTACGGTCAAGAGCGAGCAGATTGATATTTTGCTGAACGAAAACCTGTTTGCCGACATCGAAGATTAAGCCTGTCACGCCTTTGCGGGCAGCAAGTTAAGGACATGTAGTATGGCATATGATTATGACCTGTTTGTTATCGGAGGCGGTTCGGGCGGCGTTCGTGCAGCCCGTGTTGCATCGCAGACTGGTGCCAAGGTCGGGCTGGCTGAGGAATATCGCTACGGCGGAACCTGTGTGATCCGTGGCTGTGTGCCAAAAAAGCTGATGGTTTATGCGTCCCAGTTTTCAGAGCATTTTGAAGATGCGGCTGGGTTTGGCTGGACAGTCGGGGAGCCATCCTTTGATTGGGCTAAGTTTATGGCCGCCAAAGACGCAGAGATTGATCGCCTTGAGGGGATTTATTCCAAGAACCTGCAAGGGGCTGGTGTAACATTGCACGATGCGCGCGCGATTGTGACGGGGCCACATGAGGTAACGTTGGCGAGCGATCAGGTGATTACGGCGCGTACCATTTTGGTGGCGACGGGTGGCACGCCGTTCATTCCTGATATTGCGGGCAAAGAGCTGGCGATTTCGTCAAATGAGATTTTCCAACTGCCAACTCAACCCAAACGGGTTCTGGTTGTTGGTGGCGGTTATATCGCGTCTGAATTTGCGGGCATCCTGAATGGGATGGGCACGAAGACGACGCAGTTTTACTGGTCTGAGCAGATTTTGCGCGGCTTTGATAACGAAGTACGTGATTTTGTGGCGGATGAAATGCGCAAAAAGGGCATTGATCTGCGGGTGAACACGGATGTGGCCTCGCTTGAGGCGGTATCTGGTGGGATCAAAGTGACCGACAGCGATGGTGGATCGTTTGAAGTGGATCAGGTTTTGTATGCCACGGGGCGTGTACCAAATACAGCGGGTCTTGGGCTCAAAGATGTGGGCGTGACCCTGGGTCGTAATGGCGAAGTTGCGGTTGATCAGTTTTCAGCCACAAGCGTTTCCTCGATCTATGCTGTTGGCGATGTGACGGATCGTGTCGCGTTGACCCCAGTGGCTATCCGCGAAGGCATTGCGTTTGTTGAAACAGTGTTTAAAGACAACCCAACCAGCCCAGATCACGAGCTGATTGCAACGGCTGTGTTCACGCAGCCTGAAATTGGCACGGTTGGTATGGGCGAAGAAGAGGCCCGCGCGATTGAGGAAATCGAAGTATACAGTGCGGCATTTCGACCGATGATGCATATTCTTGCAGGTAAAGACGAGAAGATGTTGATGAAGCTGATTGTTTCAAAAGCCACCCGCAAAGTGCTGGGGTGCCACATTGTGGGCCACGGGGCGGGTGAAATGATCCAATTGGCTGGTGTTGCGGTGAAAATGGGCGCAACAAAAAAAGATTTTGATCGAACTGTTGCGGTTCACCCGACGGCGGCAGAAGAATTGGTGACGATGTCCACGCCGACACGTTAGGCGCGGGCAACTTGATTTTTTGACAAACACAGCCAACTAGGAGATTAGTGGCTTGAACACGTTACGAAAGGATGCTGTTTAAAATGGCAGGTAATAATTCTGGTGGTCCTTGGGGCGGCAACGGTGGAAACCGCGGCGACGACGACGACAAAAAACGCGGTGACGATGATCGTCGCCCTAAAGGTGGAAATCAGGGCCAGATGCCCGAGATCGACGAAATTGTACGCAAAGGCCAAGAGCAACTGCGCGTGCTGATGGGCGGCAAGGGCGGCGGTGGTCGACCTGGTGGCTCTGGCGGTGGCGGATTGCCACCCCTCGGTATTAGTCGTGGTATGGTTGGACTGGCGTTGGCTGGTTTGGTTGTGTTGTGGGCATTTGCCAGCTTTTACCGTGTTGATACGTCGGAACAATCTGTTGAGCTGATGTTTGGGAAATATTCCTCGACTGGGGATGAGGGCCTGAACTTTGCGCCTTGGCCGATTGTGACCAAAGAAATTCGCGGAGTAACGCGCGAGAACACCGAAGATATTGGTGTGGGTCGTGGGTCGCGTTTGGACAGCGGTTTGATGCTGACAGGCGACGAAAACATCGTCGACATTGATTTCCAAGTTGTTTGGAACATCAATGATTTGCAAAAATTCTTGTTTAATCTGGCAGAACCAACAGACACCATTCGTGCGGTTTCTGAATCTGCGATGAGGGAAATTATTGCGCGTTCTAACCTTGCGCCAATTTTGAACCGTGATCGTGAAGCAATTAGCCAAGAGTTGAGCGAATTGATTCAATTGACGCTGGATAGCTATGACAGTGGCATGAATGTTGTGCGTGTGAACTTCGACAAAGCCGATCCACCTGAAGAGGTCATCGACGCTTTCCGTGAAGTTCAAGCAGCAGAGCAAACCCGTGACACGCTGGAAAAGCAGGCTGATAAATATGCCAACCAAAAATTGGCGGCAGCCCGTGGTCAAGCGGCTCAGTTGTTAGAGCAAGCCGAAGGGTACCGTGCACAACAAGTCAACCAAGCCCAAGGTGAAGCATCGCGCTTTATCGCTGTTTACAACGAGTATGCGAAAGCATCCGAAGTGACACGCAAGCGTTTGTACCTTGAAACTATGGAGCGCGTTTTAGGCGGTGTTGAGAAAATCATCATCGACGAGAGCGCGGGCGGGCAGGGCGTTGTGCCTTATCTGCCGCTCAATGAGCTGAACAAAAACCGTGTGGGGTCAAACTAATGAAGCGTATTCAACTTCTTATCCCGATTTTGGGTGTTGCCGTTATCATAGCATTCAGCGCGTTTTACATCGTTGATGAGCGTGAAAAAGCACTGCGTTTGTGGTTTGGTGAGGTCACAGCTGAGATCGAAGAGCCTGGGCTATATTTCAAAATACCGCTGTTCCACGAGATCGTGAAATACGACGATCGTATCCTTGCACTGGACACACAACCTTTGGAGGTCACCCCTGCGGATGATCGTCGTTTGGTTGTGGATGCCTTTGCGCGGTGGCGGATTTCGGATGCCAAACAGTTCCGTCGTGCGGTTGGCGCGTCTGGTGTGAATGGTGCGCGTTCGCGTTTGGAACGTATCCTAAACGCGCAGTTGCGTGGTGTTTTGGGCGGTGTGACGTCGGGGGCCGTTCTGTCTGCTGATCGTGTGGCACTGATGAACCAAATCCGTGATTTGGCCCGTACCGAAGCCAGTGGCTTGGGCGTGGAAATCATCGACGTGCGGATCAAGCGCGCTGATCTTCCAGAGCAAAACCTTAAGGCTACATTCGAGCGGATGCGTGCAGAGCGTGAACGCGAAGCAGCCGACGAGATTGCCCGTGGTAACGAGGCTGCGCAGCGGGTTCGTGCCCAAGCAGATCGTACGGTTGTGGAAACGGTTTCTGAAGCGCAAAAAAACTCGGATATTATCCGTGGTGAAGCAGATGCGGAACGAAACGCAATCTTTGCTGAAGCCTTTGGTCGTGATCCAGAGTTCTTTGCGTTCTATCGTTCCTTGGCAGCGTATGAGACTGCTTTGAAGGGCTCCAACTCGACATTGGTGATTTCGCCTGACAGCGAATTTTTTGACTTCTTGAAGTCAGACACTGGTCGCGAATGAAAGAGCTGATACTAGCTCTCGGCCTTGTAGCCGTAATTGAGGGACTGGTGCTTGCACTGGTCCCTTTACGTTTTGACGATCTGTTAAAGGTGTTGAGCCAAATCCCGGTACAAAAGCGCCGCAATATCGGGTTGGGCATTGTGGCCTTTGGGGTATTGATTGTCTGGGTATCACGATCTTTTTGATCGTCGGGTCCGTAAATTTTTAAGTAAATGAACCTCAAATTAATGTATTTAAGCAAAACAGCGCTTAATGGCTCACTAATTGGTCACGTTATTTTCACCTTTTGTTGCAATGGTATTCATTGCAATGTTGCCTTGGTGACACAAAATAAGAGGGACGGACATGTGCGCAACCTGCGTACCAGTCCCAACAGTCTAGCAGTATCTTGAGGAGAGACTAAATTGAAAACGATGACAGCGACACGCGCTTTGAGCTCGCAACGGGCCTTGGCCTATCGAGCCGGGTTTTTTGTGACACTTGCCATGTTTCTGTTGCAGGCGATGTCTGCCGCAGCCCGTGGTGCCCCTGAAAGTTTTGCGGATCTGGCTGAACGCCTGAGCCCCGCCGTGGTGAACATTACCACAAGCACCGTCGTGGCGGGACGATTAGCCCCAGCGATGCCGCGCGCGCCACAAGGCTCTCCGTTAGAGGAGTTGTTTCCAGATTTGTTTGGCCCAGAAGGGCAGAATAACAACACCAATCAGCGCCGTGCATCGGCGTTGGGGTCTGGGTTTATCATTTCAGCGAATGGTTTCATTGTGACCAACAATCACGTCATTGATGGTGCGGATGAAATTCAGATTGAGCTGTTTGAAGGTGGCCCGTTGTTGGATGCCAAATTGATCGGCAAAGACGCAAAAACAGACATTGCACTGTTAAAAGTAGAAGCGGATCGTCCGTTACCGTTCGTTGGTTTTGGTGACAGCAATGTGTCGCGTGTTGGCGATTGGGTTTTGGCGATTGGTAATCCCTTGGGACAGGGGTTCTCTGTTTCGGCTGGTATTATTTCGGCGCGGGAACGTTCGCTTCGTGGAACATACGATGATTACATTCAAACGGATGCCGCGATCAACAAAGGTAACTCTGGTGGGCCGCTGTTCAATATGGATGGTGATGTTATCGGTGTGAACACAGCGATTATTTCGCCTACTGGCGGGTCCATTGGGTTGGGTTTTTCCATGTCGTCCAATGTTGTGACCAAGGTTGTGGACCAGCTGCAGGAATTTGGTGAAACACGCCGTGGTTGGTTGGGTGTTCAGATCCAAGATGTGGATGAAGATATCGCAAATGCCGTTGGGTTGGATTCTGTTAAAGGGGCGTTGGTCAGTAACGTTCCAGAGGGGCCAGGCAAAGAAGCAGGTATTTTGGCTGGTGATGTGATCCTGAATTTTGATGGACGCGAGGTCGAAAACACACGCGGATTGGTACGTGCTGTTGGTAATGCAGCCGTTGGCAAAGCGGTTGGTGTGATCGTATTTCGTGATGGAAGCACGCAATCATTGGAGGTTGTTCTTGGCCGTCGTGAAGACGCAGAGCGCAATCGCGTGGTGCCAGCGGTAGCTCAACCAGACACGACCGACGAAGAAACAGTGGGCATGCGTTTGACGGCTTTGACGCAAGAGGTGCGTACGCAACTTGGCCTTGAGGCGTCAATCAAAGGTGTAGCTGTTCTGACGGTGGATGAAGGGTCTGACGCGTTCTCTAAGGGGATGCGCTCTGGTGATCTAATTTCTGAGGTTGGGCAAAAACCTGTGTCTGCGCCAAATGAGGTGACAGAGGCATTGAAGGCGGCAAAAGAAGCTGGACGTAAATCGGTATTGTTATTGGTTCGCCGCGACGGTGCGCCTCGGTTTGTGGCGTTGTCTTTGGTTTACTAAGCCAGCCAGATATTTGAATTGAAAAAGGGCGCTGAAATATCAGTGCCCTTTTTCGTTTAAGTATTTTTAGAACATTAAAACGGGTGTTGGTTTTATACCAGCATTGACATTGGTTTTTCGATGTAGCCAGCAAGCGCGTTAAGGAATTGCGCCCCAAGTGCGCCGTCGATGACGCGGTGATCTACAGACAGTGTGACCGACATTTTCGTGGCTGAGGCCAATGCGCCATCTGCATTCACGATGGGTTGTTTTTGGCCAGCACCGACCGCAAGGATCGAGCCGTGGGGTGGGTTGATCACGGCATCGAAGTTTTCAATCCCAAACATGCCGAGGTTGGAAATCGCGAAGCTGCCACCCTGATATTCATGGGGCGCAAGTTTGCGGTCTTTGGCACGGGTTGCTAGGTCTTTCATTTCTGTTGAAATCACAGAAAGAGGTTTAAGTTCAGCATCTTGGATCACAGGTGTGAACAAGCCGCCGTCGATAGCAACAGCCACAGCAACATCGGAGGCTTTCATCTGTAAAAGTCGATTACCAGCCCAGACGGTATTACAGCCTGGCACGTCTTGCAGGGCTTTGGCGCTGGCTTTGATGATGAAATCGTTCACCGAGATTTTCACGCCGCTGTCTGCGAGGCCAGAGTTGATTTCGCCGCGTGTTTTTAGCAAAGCATCGAGCGTGATGGAGCGACGCAAGTAGAAATGCGGGATGGTTTGTTTGGCTTCGGTCAGGCGCGACGCGATGATTTTGCGCATGCCGTTGAGGGTGATTTCCTCGTATGCCCGATCTGTGTATATCTTTTTGATGGTTTCACTGTCAGCAGATGTTGCCAAGGCAGGTGCCGCCAGTGCAGCGGATGGGGCGGCTGGTTTTGTGGCTGGATCAGCGTTTTCAACATCCGCTTTGACAATACGCCCACGTGGGCCAGAACCAGTAAGGGCAGAAAGGTCGAGGCCTTTTTGGCCAGCAATCCGTCGCGCGAGTGGTGAAGCAAATATGCGATTGCCGTCTTTTTGTGGGGCCGCTGGGGCAGTAGAGGTGGGGGCGGTTTTTTCCGCTGGTGCTGCGGCGGCCGTTGGAGCCTCGGCTTTGGCTGCCGGGGCTGCATCTACGGCAGAAGCGTCTTCGCCGTCTTCCAGCAGAATGCAGATGGCGGTGTTTACTTTTACGCCTTCTGTTCCTTCTGCGATCAGGATTTTGCCGATGACGCCTTCGTCTACCGCTTCAAATTCCATCGTGGCTTTGTCGGTTTCAATTTCTGCCAAAAGATCGCCACTTTCAACGGTGTCGCCCTCTCCGACGAGCCATTTTGAGAGCGTGCCTTCCTCCATTGTGGGAGACAGGGCGGGCATGAGGATTTGGATAGCCATTTCGCTGTCTCCTAGCGGTAGGTTACGGATTTAACGGCGTCGATAACTTCGGCCGTTGTGATAAGTGCGTGACGTTCTAGGTTTGCCGCGTAGGGCATCGGAACGTCTTTGCCTGTGCAGTTAATCACGGGCGCGTCGAGGTAATCAAAGGCTTGTTGCATCAGAACAGACGAGATTTGGCTGCCGATAGAACAGACTGGATAACCTTCCTCGACTGTGACGCAGCGATTGGTTTTTTGCACTGATTTGATCACAGTTTCGGTGTCCATCGGGCGCAAGGAGCGCAGATCAACAACTTCGGCGCTGATGCCTTCAGCTGCGAGTGCCTCTGCGGCTTCTAGTGCGTATTTCATGCCGATGCTGAAGGAAACGATGGTAACGTCGTCGCCAACCCGCGCAATTTTGGCCTTGCCGATTGGAACAGTGAAATCATCGAGTTCAGGAACGTCACCCGACGTGCCGTACAGGATTTCGTTTTCCAGAAAGATCACAGGGTTTGGATCGCGGATCGCGGATTTCATCAAACCTTTGTAATCGGCTGCGGTGTGGGGCATCACGACCTTTAGGCCAGGAATTTGCGCATACCATGAGGCGTAGTCTTGAGAGTGCTGTGCGCCAACGCGCGCTGCTGCACCATTTGGCCCGCGAAACACCATCGGTGCGCCCATTTGGCCGCCAGACATGTACAGGGTTTTGGCAGCGGAGTTGAGGATTTGGTCAATCGCCTGCATCGCAAAGTTGAAGGTCATGAATTCGACAATAGGGCGTAGGCCAGCGAAGGATGCGCCGACCGCGATGCCTGCAAACCCGTGTTCAGTGATGGGCGTGTCGATTACGCGGCGTGGGCCAAATTCATCAAGCATGCCTTGGGATATTTTGTAAGCGCCTTGGTATTCGGCGACTTCCTCGCCCATTAGGAAGACATCATCGCTGGTGCGCATTTCTTCGGACATCGCTTCGCGAATTGCTTCGCGAACGGTTTGTTTTTTGAAGGTTGTGCCTTCGGGCACATTTTCCATCGGGGGGGCCTCGGACACTGGTGCGGCTGCTTTTGCAGGAGTGGTTTTCGCGGGTTCAGCGGGCGCGGCGGTAGGAGCTGCATATGCGATTGTTTCTGCGGCAGAAGCGTCTTCGCCATCTTCCAGTAGGGTTGCAATCGTGGTGTTTACTTTCACGCCTTCTGTTCCTTCGGCTATGAGGATTTTTCCGATCACGCCTTCATCGACAGCTTCGAATTCCATCGTAGCTTTGTCGGTTTCGATTTCGGCCATGATGTCACCGCTTTGAACGGTGTCGCCTTCTTTGACGAGCCATTTTGCAAGTGTGCCTTCTTCCATTGTTGGCGAAAGGGCGGGCATAAGTATTTGAATTGCCATGTTTTTGATCCTTACGCGTAAATGTCAGTGTAGAGTTCGCTTAGCGCGGGCTCTGGGGATTCAGCTGCAAAGTCAGCGGCTTCGGAGACGATTTTCTTCACCTCTTTGTCGATGGCTTTCAGCTCTTCTTCGGTGGAATGCTTGCCAGAAACCAGCATATCGCGGATGTGATCGATTGGATCGCGTTTAGCCTTCATTTTTTGAACCTCTTCGCGGGTGCGATATTTGGCGGGGTCAGACATGGAGTGCCCACGGTAGCGGTAGGTTTTCATTTCCAGAATGTAGGGGCCTTTGCCATCGCGACAATGAACCACGGCGCGTTCGCCGGCTTCTTTCACGGCCAGAACATCCATGCCATCCACGGCTTCGCCAGGGATGCCAAAGGCTGCGCCGCGTGTATAAAGTTCGGGTGTGGAGGAGCCGCGTTGAATTGATGTGCCCATCGCATATTGGTTGTTTTCAATCACAAAGATGCAGGGCAGTTGCCACAGGCTTGCCATGTTGAAGGTTTCGTACACTTGGCCTTGGTTGGCCGCGCCATCACCGAAATAGGCGAAGGATACATTGTCGTTGCCTTTGTATTTGTTGGCAAATGCAAGGCCAGCACCGAGCGGAACTTGCGCGGCAACAATGCCGTGGCCGCCGTAAAAGTTTTTCTCTTTGGAGAACATGTGCATGGAGCCGCCTTTGCCTTTTGAATAGCCGCCCTCGCGGCCTGTCAATTCGGCCATGACGCCTTTTGGATCCATGCCGCAAGCCAGCATGTGGCCGTGATCGCGGTAAGAGGTGACGCGCTGGTCGCCTTCTTTGGCAGCTGCTTCGAGCCCGACAACGACGGCTTCTTGGCCGATGTAAAGATGGCAGAACCCACCGATTAGGCCCATGCCGTACAATTGACCTGCTTTTTCTTCAAAGCGGCGGATCATCAGCATTTCGCGGTAGTGCCCCATCAGCTCTTTGGCAGAGACGTTAGATTTTGATGCCTTCTTCGCGGTAGCCATTTGGCAGTGCTCCAGTATAGTTTAACGTTAAACTATATTATACCCGCAATGGATATGAAATAAAACCATCAATTTTCTCGCCTACAATTCATGACAAATTGGGGTCGGTTTAGCCCTGCACCTTCTTTAGTTGTCGTTTTATTTTGTTACACTTAGCGCGTCGATTTCTAAGGTTGGCTAGGATTTCTTTGGTTTTTCGCTTATCCTCTTTCAATTGAACACGTTCTTTCTTTTCGCGTTTTGTTGCGAAGTTTAAGTCACTTTTTTCACGCTTTAAATCGGATTTGTGTTTCTTCAAATCCTTTTGTGCATTTAGCTTGTCACCAGAACTCAGCTTCTTGCCGTCTTTGTTTTTTCCTCTTTTTAACGCGCGCTCATCTTCGGAAATAACTA
>JASJIO010000176.1:0-24105 GCA_037625035.1 Amylibacter sp. | reverse complement strand
TCCCACATAGAACGGTGCACTAGATTCGGATCGTGCGCCTTTTTCTCATCGGGTCTTGGATGTGTAAGCATCTGTAACAAATGAATTTTAAGCGAGCATGGCTCGCTGTTGACAAAGGTGTCGGTCAAGATGGCGTTACGTTGGTATTCGGTTTCTGTGCTCTCAAACTTTGAGAAAAAGATTGCCGAAGCGATCAGAGAAGCAGTTACGCAAGAAGGTCTAGAGGACGAAATCGCTCAGGTTTTGGTCCCGACCGAAGAAGTGATCGAAGTGCGTCGTGGCAAGAAAGTCCCAACCGAGCGTCGCTTTATGCCTGGCTATGTGTTGATCCAAATGGAGATGTCCGAAAAGGGCTATCACCTTGTAAACAACATCAATCGCGTCACTGGCTTCCTTGGCCAACCCGGCAAACCAAGCCCAATGCGCGACCGCGAAGTTGCAAGCATTCTGAACCAAGTAGAAGAAGGTGCGGAACGTCCACGCACATTGATAACCTTTGAAATTGGTGAAAACGTTAACGTAACGGACGGCCCGTTCGAAGGCTTCACTGGCATGGTCGAAGACGTGGACGAAGAAAACGCCCGTTTGAAAGTGACCGTATCCATCTTTGGCCGCGCAACGCCGGTCGATCTGGAATACACACAGGTTTCCAAACAAACCTAAATCTTTGACATTTCTCAAAGTGCTGACAAAATAAACCTCAAGGTGCCGCGCCTTTTGCGGTTTTTCTTTTGGGGGCTGCTATGGGCAAACATCTATCAGACGACACGATCAAGGAATTTCAAACGCAAGGCGCGACCCTGTTAAAAGGTGTGTTCGCCGATTGGGTCGATGTGCTGCTTGCTGGCGTGGCGGCAAACATGGCTGATCCTGCCCCCAACGCACGGAACTATGAAACCGAGGGCGGCGGGCGGTTCTTTGTGGATTATTGCAACTGGGCGCGCATTGATCAGTACCAAGATTTCATCTTCAATTCAGCCGCTGCGCAAATAGGCGCTGAATTGATGGGCAGCAAAGGAGCGCGGCTGTTTCATGAACATGTCTTGGTTAAAACCGCCAATTCAGGCACGCCGACACCGTGGCATCAGGATTTACCGTATTACTGTTTGGATGCGTCGCAAACCGTCAGCATCTGGATACCGCTCGATGAAATTCCGCGCGAACGAACGTTGGAGTTTGTCGCGGGATCGCATGAATGGGGCAAGTTCTATCGCCCGCAGCGGTTTGACGGCACGGCATTGAATGAAAATGACGGGCTAGAAGAATTGCCTGATATTGACGCCGCGCGGGGCGATTACGATATTCTGGGTTGGGCGCTTTCGCCCGGCGATGCGCTGGCGTTTGATTACCGCACCATCCACGGCGCACCTGCGAATACATCAACCACAGCCCAACGCCGCGCGTTTTCTTTGCGGCTGGTCGGGGATGATGCGACGTTTGCACGGCGCGATGGGATTGTAAGTTCGCCACACTTCCCGAATGTAACGTTGAAACATGGCGATACGTTGGACGGGGCAGAGTTTCCGAAGTTGTTGTAACGCAGAACTGCGATCAAATTCCAGAACGTCAGCTCTGGCTTAATTCGATTGACGTCAAAGACCATTCGCGGCACAAAATAGAGCAGGTTTGGAAGGTTCCACATCGAGAATCTTCCAGATGAAATGCGTTCTGTCTTTGTTTAAGGCCCTATTTATTTCTGAAACCCTGGCGGCGGACATGTGTTCATCTCGGAGCGTTTGAAACAGGGGGTATTTGCCAAAGTTAGCACCTACTTTGGCCCAAAGGCGAACATGAAATCAACACCTGACAACCACGATCCTTGGCGTAAAAGGACAGTCGACTACCTGTCTAATGCCATTATTCATGGCTGCATGATTAGGGTCGTTTTAGCGTTGCCGTATAACATGCGTGTGCGTCTTTTTGGTGCGCTTATGGCGCGTTTGATTGGCCCGATTGTTGGGTATCGCCGTCGCGCGGTACAACATTTGGCGCATATTTTTCCTGACATGGATCTGAAAGCCCGTAAGTCCTTGGCGACAGCCTGCCTGAACAACGCGGGTCGTGCGTTTATCGAAAATTATTCAGTGCGCGAATTGCTTGAACGAATGAAAGATCACCCAATAAATGGTGAAGGCGTTGCGGCCATTGCAGCAGCCAAAGCCGAGGGCCGCCCTGTCATTCTGGCTGGCGCACATTTTGGCAACTTTGAAGCAACGCGGGCTGCGTTGGTTATGCGTGGATATGATGTTGGATGTTTATACCGCAACATGTCCAACCCCTATTTCAACGAACATTACGTGCGCAATATGAATGATCTGGGTGGCCCTGCGTTCCCCCAAGGTCTTCGCGGTACAGCAGGGTTCGTGCGTCATCTAAAGGCAGGGGGCCAAATGGTTATGCTGCATGATTTGCATGTCTTTGGTGCGCCTGTGTTGGATTTCATGGGTCAGCCTGTGCGCACGTCTTTGTCGGTGGCCGAACTGGCAATCCGCTTTGACGCAGTGCTCATCCCGTACTTCGGCATCCGCCAACCAGACGGGTTAAGTTTTGAATTAGTGCTAGAGGCACCGATCCCGCACGACGATCCACTGGTGATGATGCAAGCAGTGAACGACAACTTGGCTGCACGAATTAAAGAAACGCCAGAACAATGGTTTTGGGTGCATCGAAGGTGGCGCCCCGACAGCGTTTAACGCGGGCTGTTGGTGGGAGTGGAGTTTAGAAGTTGTTGCGAACGACTGCTTCAAGCCCAAAGTTACTGGATTCCCTCTCGGTAACGAAAGTCCGCTTCCAAGGCTGCCTTGCCTCAATACCTAGACGGACATTCGCAAGGGACTCTCGAGCACAAATAGTATAAGTGGCTTTTAATCCCGTAAGGTTGGGCTTCTTCGGAATGAGAATTCAAAAATTGAGAAGAACTGCCCACTTTGTTGATACCTCAAAAATAGTTTTCAAGAATGGCATTATGTCAGACACTAACAGCGACTCTTCAAAGACCCATTACATCTGTCAGACGTATGTGCAAGTCGGCGGGGCAAGAAATGCTTAGCCAAGTTTGAAAATCGACAAACAAATTCAATACTCGACCGCAGCACAGGCCGAAGAACGTGCGCAACGAGAGAGTCTAGCCGAAGATTGTGTTGGAGCTGATGCCTATATGATTGTCGAGGACCCAGACTCTGGCGAAGTCAGTTCTCCGACGTTCCTAGTTCGTCTTGGAAATGTGCCCGAAGCAGATGACTTTTAATGCTCCATCTTTGCAAAGGCATTCAAATTAAACTCGAATTGGTCGATGTCATACACCAAACTGCACAACGGATTCTATTTGCCTATTGGGATCGCAATCGAGACGGAAAGATAAGTAAAAAAGAGTTCAAAAGTTGCTTGTCTCAGATATTCGTCGCTCCAACCCCAACCACGATGCTTCTCTGACCAGACAAGAGTTTTTTGACACTACATTGTGTTAGGCAGCTAATGGGCTGCTGTCATGGGAAATTGATACGAACAAGGTTAAGGTCACGGTCTTGTACTCTCGCCTGATCTGTTTTTTCCAGATGCTGATATCAAAAGCAGACCTCTACAGGCCTTAGTTTAGCGGCAACCTTGTCCTGCATAACTGCCATTCACTAATGTACCCGAATCCCTTGCTTTCCACATCCATCCCCCCTATACGCCCCCGATGTCGCCCTTGTGCGGCATCTCTTGTGGGAGGCGAGCAGCGCGCGTGTTGCGGACCAGACCACACCATAAAACCGCCATCCCTCGCGTGTGGGTGGCATTGGAAAAGGAAAGCCAATGGCTAAAAAGATAGCTGGCACAATGAAACTGCAGGTTCCTGCAGGCGCTGCCAACCCATCCCCACCTGTGGGCCCTGCGTTGGGTCAACGCGGTATCAACATCATGGAATTCTGTAAGGCGTTCAACGCTAAAACACAGGAACTTGATCCTGGTGCGCCATGTCCGACGATCATCACGTATTACGTGGACAAATCCTTCACCATGGAAATCAAGACGCCACCAGCGTCTTACATGCTGAAGAAAGCTGCAAAGTTGAAATCTGGCGCAAAATTGCCAGGTCGTGAAATTGTTGGTTCCGTGACAACCAAGCAAGTTAAAGAAATCGCCGAAGCGAAGATGAAAGATCTGAACGCTAACGATATCGACGCTGCAATGTTGATTATTCTGGGTTCTGCCCGCTCTATGGGCATCGAGGTGAAGTAATGGCTAAGTTTGGTAAAAGAACAACTGCCGCACGCGAGGCATTCGCTGGCAAAGAAAACCTTTCAATCGCAGATGCGGTTGCATTGGTTAAAAGCAACGCAAAGTCGAAATTCGACGAGACTGTTGAAATCGCGCTGAACCTTGGTGTTGACCCACGTCACGCGGACCAAATGGTTCGTGGCGTTGTATCCCTGCCAAATGGCACAGGCAAAAACGTTCGTGTTGCAGTATTTGCACGTGGCCCAAAGGCTGAAGAAGCCCAATCCGCTGGTGCAGACATTGTTGGCGCAGAGGACCTGATGGAAATCGTTCAAGGCGGCAAGATCGACTTTGACCGTTGCATCGCGACACCAGACATGATGCCAATCGTTGGTCGTCTTGGTAAAGTCCTTGGCCCACGCAACCTGATGCCAAACCCAAAAGTGGGTACGGTAACGATGGACGTTAAAGCCGCTGTCGAAGCCGCCAAAGGTGGTGAAGTGCAGTTCAAAGTGGAAAAAGCTGGCGTTGTACACGCTGGTGTTGGCAAAGCATCCTTTAGCGAGGCGCATCTGGCAGAGAACGTGAAGGCATTCGTGACTGCCGTTCAAAAAGCCAAGCCAACAGGCTCCAAAGGCTCCTACATGAAAAAGATCGTCATCAGCTCCACTATGGGCCCAGGCGTGACTATTGATGTTGCTGGCGTTCTGGAAAGCTAAGTCTTTCACCGCAAGAATTTGAAAAGGCCTCGATGGAAACATCGGGGCCTTTTTTGTTTGGTATCGATGGATCGCCTCAACTTGAATCTGCTAATTAGTTCGAAAATTGTATTGATTGCTAGGAAGAGACTACCAATATTGACGCAAGTCGGAACGATGAACCGAGATGTGATTTTTATGATTTTGAGAAAGCGATTTTACCCCTTCCTTTGTTTGCTGCTGGTTTTCTGCGTTTCCATGTCGTGTTCAGTTAGGGCAAACGCCGATGTAGTTTTTTTCCACAACATGACTTTTTGTATATTGTTGTTGAGGTGACAAGTCACGGTACGCTGGTTTTCGAAGAGAATTGCGAACATCGCCTTTGGGGCTTAAACATTATAGATCCGAAACGTCTAGCCCAACACTTAATAGAGGTGGGTAGATGGGAAATTGGCATGCTATCATGCAGGTACATCAGGCATGAAGTTTGGTAATATTAAAAACTTCAAGACGCAGATTATACACTACAGTTATTCACTTGGGCGCAAAAAAGCTTACTTAATGCAAAATCTCGCAAAAGATTTATTGGAATCTGGAATTGCTACTGAAGTTTGTTCAGAAACCAAAAATGCTTTTGGCACTTGTTCCACTAAGAATTAGTTTTGAAATGCAGAGGATTTTGTAATCTTATTGTTTCGTGTTACCATTGGAAATATTTTTCTTAAACATGCACCGTTTGGGTCGTTATCATGGGGGCGGTCTTTCGCCATACCCCCTTGCCCATCCCTCCATCCCAGCCTATGTACCCCATAGCAATAAAAGCGTGCGATTCGTCGTGCGCTTTTTCTGCGTCGTCCAAGACGGTGAGTGTGGGTTTCCCGCTTAATTTCTTGCCTGAGACGGGAACTGAACAAAATGCCATGTGGTGAAAGCCTCGGGCGGTTTGGGAGGGGACCGTAATTAGGACCCTAAGTGCCAGTTCTGCTTCGGTGAAACTGGTAAAAACGAGCCGGAGGGTGAAAGCCTTCCATAATTTGGAGCAATACTGTGGATAGAGCCCAAAAAGAAGCAGTGGTCGAAGAACTCGGTCAAATCTTCACGGACTCTGGTGTAGTGGTCGTATCTCACTATGTCGGTCTAACAGTTGCAGAAATGCAGGATTACCGTGCGCGTATGCGTAACGTCGGTGGTGCTGTACGTGTAACCAAAAACAAGCTCGCCAAAATCGCTCTTGAGGGCACTCCATGTGAAGGCGTTAAAGACCTGCTTACAGGTATGACCGTTTTTGCATATTCCGAAGATCCAGTTGCTGCGGCGAAAGCCACACAGGAATTTGCTAAAGATAACGAAAAGCTCGTTATCCTTGGTGGATCAATGGGGGATAACCTTCTCGACGTCGCCGGTGTTAAGGCCGTTGCGGCAATGCCTTCCCGCGAGGAGCTTATTGCTTCTATCGTTGGTTGCATTGGTGCACCTGCTTCCAACATCGCTGGTGCGATTGGCGCGCCTGCTTCTAACATCGCGTCGATTATTTCGGCCGTTGAAGAAAAAGCAGAGGCTGCATAATAACAACTGCAATTGTAGACCGGAGCGTGAAAAACAACATCACACCGGACAAACACACAACTACGGAAACGGAAATATCAAATGGCTGATATCAAAA
The DNA here is from genome assembly GCA_037625035.1 of Amylibacter sp. Lineage (GTDB taxonomy): Bacteria > Pseudomonadota > Alphaproteobacteria > Rhodobacterales > Rhodobacteraceae > Amylibacter. Next base: position 17,544 of record JASJIO010000176.1, on the reverse strand, counting down.
AACTAGCTGAAAGCATCGTTGGATTGACACTGCTGGAAGCACAAGAACTGAAAACTGTCCTTAAGGACGAATATGGCATCGAGCCTGCTGCTGGCGCCGCTGCTGCTGCACCTGCTGCTGCTGCAGAAGCTGTTGAAGAAAAAGATGAGTTTGATGTAATCTTGAAAGCCGCTGGCGACAAGAAAATCAACGTCATCAAAGAAGTTCGCGCCATCACTGGCCTGGGCCTCAAAGAAGCTAAAGACCTTGTAGAGGCTGGCGGCAAAGCCGTTAAAGAAGGCTGTAACAAGACTGAAGCTGAAGAAATCAAGAAGAAGCTTGAAGAAGCTGGCGCTGAGGTTGAACTCAAGTAATTGGGTTTTAGTTTTTGGCGCAAACTTCGGTTTGCCTGAAACACTAATTTGGCTGGATCCACAGGTTGTGGGTCTAGCCGCAAACGTCTTAAAGGCACGCCTCTTTCTAGGCATCCCAGTTGGGGTATCTTGAAAGACGCGGGAATGGCTCGGGTGCGAGAGGTTGGGTCCTTTTGCAAGAATTGAGTCCCCAAATCTGTTAGTTGGCCCGATCAACCGCTGCCCAACGGTTGTGATAGGTGGACATAATATAAAAGGTGACGACGCGCATGGCTCAAACCCATTCCGGCTTCAAACGCATCCGCAAATATTACGGCAAAATCCGCGAAGTATTGGATATGCCGAATTTGATCGAAGTACAGAAAAGCTCTTATGATCTTTTCTTGCGTTCAGGCGATCAGGCAGAACACACTGACGGCGAAGGCATCCAAGGTGTTTTCCAATCGGTGTTCCCGGTCAAAGATTTCAATGAAACTGCTATTCTTGAGTTCGTAAAATACGAGCTGGAGCGTCCGAAGTATGACGTTGAAGAATGCCAACAGCGCGACATGACATACAGTGCGCCGCTGAAAGTGACATTGCGTTTGATCGTGTTTGATATCGATGAAGATACAGGCGCGAAGTCCGTTAAGGACATCAAAGAGCAAGACGTATTCATGGGCGACATGCCACTGATGACGCACAATGGTACATTCGTAGTGAACGGCACAGAGCGTGTTATCGTTTCCCAAATGCACCGTTCCCCTGGCGTGTTCTTTGATCACGACAAAGGTAAAACGCACTCTTCTGGTAAATTGCTTTTCGCATCCCGCATCATCCCATACCGTGGGTCATGGTTGGATTTCGAATTCGATTCCAAAGACGTAGTTTTTGCACGTATTGACCGTCGTCGTAAATTGCCTGTGACAACCCTGCTTTATGCGCTGGGCTTGGATCAAGAAGGTATTTGTGACGCGTATTACGACACCGTGAACTATCGGATGATCAAGAAGAAGAACGGTTGGGCAACCAAATTCTTCCCTGATCGTATCCGTGGCACAAAGCCAACAACTGATGTGATCGACGCCAAATCTGGCGAAGTGATTGCAGAAGCTGGCAAAAAAGTTACGCCACGCACAGTTAAAAAGCTGAAAGACGACGCCAAAGTTACCGAGATTTTGGTTCCGTTCGAAGCACTGGCTGGTCGGTTCGTTTCCAAAGACCTTATCAACGAAGAAACCGGCGAGATCTGGGTTGAAGCGGGTGATGAGCTGACGTTCGAGTACGACAAAGAAGGCGAAGTTAACGGCGGTACAATCCCGTTGTTGATGGAAAATGGTGTCACTGACATCCCAACGCTCGACATCGACAACGTAAATGTTGGTCCTTACATTCGCACAACGATGGCAGTGGACAAAAATCACCACCGCGATACGGCGCTGATGGATATCTACCGGGTTATGCGCCCGGGCGAGCCACCGACCGTTGAAGCAGCGTCTGCATTGTTTGACACGTTGTTCTTTGACGGCGAACGCTATGACTTGTCTGCTGTTGGTCGTGTGAAAATGAACATGCGTCTGCAACTCGATGCAGAAGACACGCAGCGCACTTTGCGCAAAGAAGACATCATCGCCGTTATCAAAGCGTTGGTTGACCTGCGTGACGGCAAAGGCGACGTGGACGATATTGACCACCTTGGCAACCGTCGTGTGCGTTCTGTTGGCGAGCTGATGGAAAACCAATACCGAGTTGGCCTGTTGCGCATGGAACGTGCGATCAAAGAGCGGATGTCCTCCGTTGAGATCGACACGATTATGCCACAAGACCTGATCAACGCGAAACCAGCGGCGGCTGCCGTTCGTGAATTCTTCGGCTCCTCGCAGCTGTCGCAGTTCATGGACCAAACCAACCCGCTGTCTGAGGTCACCCACAAGCGTCGCCTTTCTGCGCTTGGACCTGGCGGTTTGACCCGCGAGCGCGCTGGCTTTGAAGTTCGCGATGTTCACCCAACGCACTACGGCCGGATGTGTCCGATTGAAACGCCAGAGGGTCCGAATATTGGTCTGATCAACTCCCTAGCGTCCTTTGCGCGTGTGAACAAATACGGCTTTATCGAAACACCGTATCGCCGTGTTGATAACTGCGTTGTGACAGACGAAGTTCAGTACATGTCTGCAACCGAGGAAATGCGCTACACAGTTGCGCAGGCAAATGCTCAGTTGGACGAGAACAATCGGTTCGTGAATGATTTGGCATCAGCACGTCAAGCGGGCGAATATATTCTGACTGCCCCTGACAACATCGACTACATCGACGTTTCACCAAAACAGTTGGTGTCCGTTGCTGCGTCTTTGATCCCATTCCTTGAAAATGATGACGCCAACCGCGCATTGATGGGTTCGAACATGCAACGTCAGGCTGTTCCATTGTTGCGCGCAGAAGCGCCTTACGTTGGTACAGGGATCGAAGAAGTTGTGGCACGGGATTCCGGCGCTGCGATCACTGCACGTCGTGCAGGTATCATCGACCAAGTTGACGCGATGCGTATTGTTGTACGTGCGACGGCTGATCTGGAACCTGGTGATCCAGGTGTAGACATCTATCGTTTGCGTAAATTCCAACGCTCAAACCAAAACACGTGTATCAACCAACGCCCATTGGTAAAAGTTGGCGATACCGTGTCCAAAGGCGAAGTTGTTGCTGATGGCCCATCCACCGATCTTGGTGAATTGGCTTTGGGTAAAAACATCCTCGTCGCATTTATGCCTTGGAATGGCTACAACTACGAAGATTCCATCCTGATTTCTGAGCGGATCGTGAAAGAAGACGTATTCACATCTGTCCACATCGAAGAATTCGAAGTGGCGGCACGTGATACGAAACTGGGTCCAGAAGAAATCACACGCGACATTCCAAACGTTGGTGAAGAAGCGCTGCGCAACCTCGATGAGGCTGGTATCGTTTACATCGGTGCGGAAGTTGGTCCTGCGGATATTCTGGTTGGTAAAATCACACCAAAAGGCGAAAGCCCGATGACTCCTGAAGAGAAGTTGTTGCGCGCCATCTTTGGTGAGAAAGCATCCGATGTGCGTGACACATCCTTGCGTCTGCCACCGGGTGATTACGGTACTGTTGTTGAAGTTCGTGTATTCAACCGCCACGGCGTTGAAAAAGACGAACGAGCCCTGCAAATCGAACGTGAAGAAGTAGAGCGTTTGAGCCGTGACCGCGACGATGAGATGATCATTCTTGATCGCAACATCTATGCGCGTTTGCGTGGTCTGCTAGAAGGCAACATTGCTGTCAAAGGTCCAAAAGGCGTTAAAGCTGGCTCGACCATTGATGCTGAATTGCTGGATATGCTGTCGCGTGGACAGTGGTGGCAGTTGGCACTGGGTGACGACAAAGATGCAGCCGAAATCGAAGCTTTGAATGCACAATACGAAGTACAGAAAAAGGCTTTGGAAGCACGCTTTGAAGACAAGGTAGAAAAAGTTCGCCGCGGCGACGATCTGCCCCCAGGTGTGATGAAGATGGTCAAAGTATTCATCGCGGTGAAGCGTAAGCTGCAACCAGGTGATAAGATGGCTGGTCGTCACGGCAACAAAGGTGTTATTTCCCGCGTTGTTCCTGTCGAAGACATGCCGTTCCTCGCGGATGGTACACCCGTTGATTTCTGTCTGAACCCGCTTGGTGTTCCGTCACGTATGAACGTTGGTCAAATTTTGGAAACACACATGGGTTGGGCCGCACGCGGCTTGGGCCAGAGCATTTCCGAAGCTTTGCGCGATTACCGTCGCACAGGTGACATGTCCCCAGTCAAAGACGCGATGAAAACCGCGTATGGCGATGATCTTTACAACGAAGTTGTTGCCGACATGAATGACGATCAGTTCTTGGAAGCAGCTGGCAACGTAACAGGTGGTGTTCCAATCGCGACGCCCGTCTTTGACGGTGCGAAAGAAGCCGATGTGAACGACGCGCTGACACGTGCTGGGTTCGAAACTTCTGGTCAGTCCATCGTATTTGATGGCCGAACAGGCGAGCAGTTTGCGCGCCCTGTAACGGTTGGTGTCAAATACCTGCTGAAACTTCATCACCTTGTGGACGATAAAATCCACGCGCGTTCCACTGGTCCGTACTCACTTGTTACGCAGCAACCGCTGGGTGGTAAGGCACAGTTCGGTGGCCAACGCTTTGGTGAGATGGAAGTTTGGGCACTGGAAGCATACGGCGCCGCTTACACCTTGCAGGAAATGCTGACGGTGAAATCGGATGACGTTGCAGGCCGGACCAAGGTCTATGAAGCCATCGTTAAAGGTGAGGACAATTTCGAAGCTGGTGTTCCAGAATCGTTCAATGTTCTTGTGAAAGAAATCCGCTCGCTTGGCTTAAACGTCGAGCTGCTGGACGCGGAAACAGAGTAAGGCGCTCGCGCCTTACTCCCTTTGGAAATCGAGATTAGGATCAAAAAATGAACCAAGAAATCACGAACAACCCGTTCAACCCCGTCCAGGCGCCACGCACATTTGATGAGATCAAAATCTCACTTGCGTCGCCAGAGCGGATTTTGTCATGGTCTTTCGGCGAAATTAAAAAGCCGGAAACCATCAACTATCGTACGTTCAAACCAGAGCGCGACGGCCTGTTCTGCGCGCGTATCTTTGGCCCGATCAAAGATTACGAATGTCTGTGCGGTAAATACAAACGGATGAAATACCGTGGTGTGACCTGCGAAAAATGTGGTGTTGAAGTTACGCTGCAAAAAGTACGTCGCGAACGTATGGGCCACATCGAGCTGGCAGCGCCTGTAGCGCACATCTGGTTCCTGAAATCCCTGCCAAGCCGTATCGGCCTGATGCTGGACATGACCCTGCGCGAGCTGGAACGTGTTCTGTATTTTGAACAATACGTTGTGATCGAGCCGGGTCTTACAGACCTGAACTATGGTCAGATGATGAACGAAGAAGAGTTCATGGACGCGCAAGACGTGTTTGGCGAAGATGCGTTCAATGCGGGTATTGGTGCAGAAGCCATCCGTGAAATGCTGTCCAACATTGATCTAGAAGCAGAAGCCGACCAGCTTCGTGCTGATCTGGCTGAAGCCACAGGCGAGTTGAAGCCTAAGAAGATCATCAAACGTCTTAAAGTTGTTGAATCCTTCCTAGAATCTGGCAACCGTCCAGAGTGGATGATTTTGACAGTGATCCCTGTGATCCCACCAGAATTGCGCCCATTGGTGCCACTGGACGGTGGTCGTTTTGCGACGTCTGATCTGAACGATTTGTATCGTCGGGTTATCAACCGTAACAACCGCTTGAAACGTCTGATCGAATTGCGTGCGCCTGATATCATCGTGCGTAACGAAAAACGGATGTTGCAAGAATCTGTGGATGCGTTGTTTGACAACGGTCGTCGTGGCCGCGTTATCACGGGTGCGAATAAACGCCCGCTGAAATCTTTGTCCGACATGCTGAAAGGTAAGCAAGGTCGCTTCCGTCAAAACCTTTTGGGTAAACGGGTCGATTTCTCTGGTCGTTCGGTCATTGTGACAGGTCCAGAGCTGAAACTGCATCAATGCGGTCTTCCCAAGAAGATGGCGTTGGAGCTGTTCAAGCCGTTCATCTATTCGCGTCTTGAAGCCAAAGGTCTGTCTTCTACTGTGAAGCAAGCCAAGAAAATCGTGGAAAAAGAACGCCCAGAAGTTTGGGATATCCTCGACGAAGTGATCCGTGAGCACCCAGTTCTGTTGAACCGTGCGCCGACGCTTCACCGTTTGGGCATCCAAGCGTTCGAACCCACACTGATCGAAGGTAAAGCCATTCAGCTGCACCCGCTGGTGTGTTCCGCGTTTAACGCCGACTTTGACGGTGACCAAATGGCGGTTCACGTTCCTCTGAGCCTTGAAGCCCAGTTGGAAGCCCGTGTTCTGATGATGTCGACAAACAACGTTCTGTCGCCTGCCAACGGTAAGCCAATCATCGTTCCTTCACAGGATATGATTTTGGGCATCTATTATATCTCGCTGGAACGCGAAGGTATGAAAGGCCAAGGCATGACGTTCTCTTCTGCTCAGGAAGTGGACCACGCGCTGGACGCTGGCGTTGTGCATCTGCACACCAAAATTAACTGCCGAGTGGAGCAAGTTGACGAGGAAGGTAATTCTATCTTTGTGCGTTACGAAACAACACCTGGTCGGGTTCGTTTGGGTACGTTGATGCCGCTGAACGCTAAAGCGCCGTTTGACATCGTGAACCGTTTGCTGCGGAAAAAAGAAGTGGGCGAGGTCATCGACATCGTTTACCGCTACTGTGGGCAAAAAGAATCTGTGATCTTCTGTGATCAGATCATGACCTTGGGTTTCCGCGAAGCGTTTAAGGCTGGCATCTCGTTCGGTAAGGACGACATGGTTATCCCTGACAGCAAATGGCACATCGTGAACGACACACGTGACCAAGTAAAAGAGTTCGAACAACAGTACCTCGACGGCCTGATTACACAGGGTGAGAAGTACAACAAAGTTGTCGACAGCTGGTCCAAATGTTCTGACGCAGTTGCGGATGCGATGATGGGCGAAATCTCGTCCATGAAAGTAGACGATGCTGGCGCTGAAATGGAGCCAAACTCGGTTTACATGATGGCACACTCTGGCGCGCGTGGTTCCCCTGCGCAGATGAAACAGCTGGGTGGTATGCGTGGTCTGATGGCCAAGCCGAACGGCGAGATCATCGAAACGCCGATCATCTCGAACTTTAAAGAAGGTTTGACCGTGTTGGAGTACTTCAACTCCACCCACGGGGCGCGTAAGGGTCTGGCAGATACAGCTTTGAAAACAGCTAACTCTGGTTATCTGACACGTCGTTTGGTTGACGTTGCACAAGATTGTATCGTTCGCGAAATTGATTGTGGAACTGAGCATGGCATCACAGCATCTGCTGCGGTCAATGATGGTGAAGTTGTTGCATCCTTGTCCGAACGTATTCTGGGCCGTGTAACGAACGAAGACGTTCTGAAGCCTGGAACAGAAGAAGTGATCTGCCCACGTGGTGAGCTGATCGACGAGCGTATGGCTGACCTGATCGAGAACTCTGGTGTTCCGACCTTGTTCATCCGTTCGCCGCTTACTTGTGAAGCCGAAGACGGTATCTGTGCAACATGTTATGGCCGCGATTTGGCACGTGGCACGCAAGTGAACCCGGGCGAAGCAGTGGGCATTATCGCCGCACAATCCATCGGTGAACCTGGCACACAGCTAACGATGCGGACATTCCACATCGGCGGTATTGCGCAAGGTGGTCAGCAATCGTTCCAAGAAGCCAGCGTTGACGGTAAAGTCGAGCTGCGCAATGCAAACATTCTGAAAAACCGTGACAGCGAAATGGTCATCATGGGTCGGAGCGTTGAGATTGCTATCATGGACGAAAATGATGTGGAACGCGCGACGCACAAATTGACTTATGGTTCCAAAATCATGGTCAAAGATGGCGACAAAGTTGCACGTGGTGACAAGCTGTATGAATGGGATCCGTATACTCTGCCAATTATCGCAGAAAAAGCGGGTACTGCGAAAGCTGTCGATCTGGTTCCGGGCATTTCTGTTCGTGACGAGACCGATGACGCGACTGGTATCAGCCAGAAGATCATTACCGATTGGCGTTCTGCGCCAAAAGGCAGCGATCTGAAGCCTGAAATCATCATCATGGATGCCGATGGCGAGCCTGTGCGAAATGAGCTGGGCAACCCAGTATCCTATGCGCTTTCTGTTGATGCCATCTTGTCCATTGAAGACGGCCAAGAGGTAAAAGCTGGTGATGTTGTTGCTCGTATTCCGCGCGAAGGTGCGAAGACGAAAGACATTACTGGTGGTCTGCCACGGGTTGCGGAATTGTTTGAAGCACGTCGTCCAAAAGACCACGCGATCATCGCTGAAATTGATGGTTATGTGCGTTTCGGCCGCGACTACAAAAACAAACGTCGCATTTCAATCGAAGCTGCGGAAGAAGGCGCGGAACCAGTGGAATACATGGTTCCAAAAGGAAAACACATTCCTGTTCAGGAAGGTGATTTCATCCGCAAGGGCGAGTACATCATGGACGGGAATCCAGCGCCGCATGACATCCTGAACATCATGGGTGTTGAAGCGTTGGCCGACTATATGGTGGACGAAGTTCAGGACGTGTATCGTCTGCAAGGCGTGAAGATCAACGATAAGCACATCGAAGTGATCGTTCGCCAAATGCTGCAAAAGTGGGAAATCACTCACTCTGGTGGCACGACCCTTCTGAAGGGCGAGCAGGTCGACAAAGCCGAGTTTGACGAAGTGAATGCGAAAGCCGCGGCGAAGGGTCTTGACCCAGCCAAAGGTGGGCCAATTCTTCTTGGTATTACAAAGGCTTCGTTGCAAACACGTTCGTTTATCTCTGCGGCATCTTTCCAAGAAACCACACGGGTTCTGACGGAAGCGTCTGTTCAAGGTAAGCGCGATAAACTTATCGGTCTCAAAGAGAATGTAATCGTTGGGCGCTTGATCCCAGCGGGTACGGGCGGTGCGACCTTCCAGATCAAAAAGATCGCGGCTGATCGTGATACTGTTGTTGTTGAAACGGCAAGAATTGCAGCAGAAGAAGCTGCAGCATTGCTCGGCCCAGTTGGGGACGACAACATGGAAGGCTTCAAGATTTCCGAAGCCGATGACGGCGTGATGGCTGAAGACCTAAGCGCAGGATTTGGTGATGGCGGCAACGGCACAGAACAGCCAAGCTAAGCTGAAATCACAGCCTTAAGGATTGTGAAAGCCCGGCCCTTTGGTCGGGCTTTTGCGTTCTGGGGCAGGGTGCGTGCGGTCGGGTAAGGTTTGCCCGTTAACCATTATTTTGAGGGCGAAAAAACGTCTGCAAAGTGTATGCAAACGGTATGCAAAGCGTATGGCACTTTGTATGGCACCAAAAGTTAACGCCAAAAGGTTAATGCGTTGCGTTTTGTTGCTTTTGGTACACTCGAATATTTGTTCTGTGGTGGTTTCTGACCTATAGCTTGTAGGGATGGAAATTTATTCAACGACTTTTAGGGAAAAGAATTTTAAACAATCGGGCAAGTCTATTACGGTACTATGGCGATACAGATTTTATCACGGGTATTTGTGCGATTTCAGCCACGATGGTTGTGATGATTCACACTGGTGCTTTTGTTGAGTTTGGTTATTTCGGGCAAACGATCACAGCCGCCGGAAAATACGGCGTCGATATCTTTTTTGTCATATCTGGTTTCACAATCGCCAAGACATTCACCGATGCGAAAGATTACAGGTCAAACCTGACAAGGCGCTTGATGCTTATTGTCCCACTTTACTGGTTTGTAATTTCCGTAGCGATGATCCTATGGCTGTCTGGCACGGTTTCATTACCTTACTGGATGCAAAAATTCGCGGCAGAACCAAATTTGTACAACTATTTTATGCACTTAGGTTTCGTCAGTTATTTCGATTATCGGATTGCAAATTCGGTGTTGGGTGTTGAATGGTCAATCCCGATCGAAGTTTTTTGGTATGTTTGTTTGCCCGCCCTAATTTATTTCGGAAAGACAATTCCCAGGGTCGTTGGCATGGTCGTTATTTTGATCATTTTAACGGGGATACTCTCGTATGTTTCCAAAGAAATTTTTGGCACGTCACAGCCAATTAAATGGTCCAAATCGCCTACGGCCATCTGTTTTTTATCGGGGTGGCCGCCTTTTTTATGCGCGCTAGATTGGTATCAGTTATGGTGGCAAAAACTCGAGTTTGTATTTGGGTTGCCGTCGCCATGTTTGTTATTTCTTTGATAATAGATTTTAGCGGACGTTCAGAAATACTGGCCTTATCGACAACATGCTTGCTCGTTTGTGCAACACTGTCAAATGCACGTTGGTTAACGAAACCCTTGACCGCGCGGCCAATGCTTTTTTTGGGTTCGATTAGCTATTCAATCTATTTGATTCACATATTGGTTCTGCACGTATTAAATGATTTTGAACTGTTGCCTGCTTCTGGTTTGGGCAATTTTGGGATTGTTTTTGGATCACGATTTGTCTCTCGGTGAACACCTATGTGCTTATCGAAAAACCGACCAATCAAGTTGGCCGTAAAATTGTGTAGCCTGCGCAAAAAGGTACCAGTGTTCTGGATACCTAATCAGGTGTTTTTGGGCTGCGACAAGTGCCCCGGCACCCAAACGCTCCGCTAACTCAAAACTTCCCGTTGTCGTTTTTCCAAGCTTCTTTTGGGGCGACTTTTTCGGTGGTGTCCCAGTGTTCGGCGATCTTGCCATTTGCGACGCGGAATAGATCGTAGAAGGCGGAGTGCACACCAGCGTTTTCGCCTTCGCTGACGGCAAGGACGAAATTACCTTCGGCCAAGACGCGGTGGATTTTATGATAATCGATTGTTTGGGTGTTAGCTGATTTCGCGATTAGGGCAGCGAGAAGGCTGGCAATCCCGTCGGTTAGGTTGGGATTGTGTTCGACGTAATTGGGGGCCATGAATTGGGCGAGTTGATCATGCTGGCCTTTGATCAAAACCGTTTCCAAAAACGTCCGAATGAGCGCGCGGCAATCGCCGCTTCGATCCAAATCCGTCGCTTCCGTTGGGCCCTCCACCATGCTGTGGCCTGATGGATTTGGGCCGTGTCGTGGTTGAATGTTGTCCCAGTGTTCAACGGCTTGGCCGTCTTCAAAACGGAACACTTTGAACCCGATGCGCCGCGATGCGAAATAATATTCGGTGTGGCCAAAGAAATAGTCACCGTCCTCAAATGCACGCGCGGGTTGGTTTTAGACAGAAGCGCAAAAAGCGCCGCGAGGCGCTCGCTGCCCTCATGGGTTTGCGGATTGTGCTGGATGTATTTCGCCTCATTGACCACGGCGATGGGTTCGGGATCGCCCGTTTCGATGTTTTTTAACGAAGCGCGAATTTGGTCTTTCTTTGACATTGCATCACCTCGGTTGAACCGTTTCTACCAGTTTTGCGAAAAAGCTGGCGCCTATGGGGGTGATATCGTCGTTGAAATCGTAATCTGGGTGGTGGACGGGTGCGCCGCCTTCGCCTTGGCCGAGGAACAGATACGCGCCCGGTCGTTCCTGGAGCATGTAGGCGAAATCTTCGGCAGGGAAGATGGGTTTGGTGTTAGCGTCCACATTGGAGTCACCCACGAGGGTGCGTGCGACGGACGAGGCGAAGTCCGCTTTTGCGGCGTCATTCACGGTTGGGGGGTAGCCGTATTCGTAATCCAGATCGACGGCCACGTCATAACTGGCGGCGATGCCTGTGCAAATGGCGGCCATGCGGGTGGCGATTTTGGCTTGGACCGCTTTGTCGAAGGTGCGCACTGTCCCAGAGACATAGGCGGTTTCGGGAACGATGTTATTTGCAGTGCCAGAGACAAATTCGCCCACGGAAATGACGGCTGTATCGAGCCCGCCAAGGTTGCGCGATGAAATAGTTTGGATGGCTTGCACAAGGGCCGTTCCTGCGATCAACGGGTCGTGGGTGTTTTCGGGTTGTCCGCCGTGTCCGCCTGATCCTTTGATGTTGATGTAGAAGGTATCGGCGGCGGCGAGCAGCGGGCCTTGGTTGGTGTGGAACGTGCCGAGCGGGGAGCCGGGCATGTTGTGGATGCCGTACACTTGGGAAATGTTGAAACGATCCATCATGCCCTCGGCGCACATGACTTCGCCGCCACCACCGCCTTCTTCGGCGGGTTGAAAGATCAGGGCGACGCGGCCTGAAAAGTTGCGGGTCTCCGCGAGGTATTTTGCAGCACCGAGCAGCATGGTGGTGTGGCCATCGTGTCCGCAGGCGTGCATTTTGCCGCTGTGGGTTGAGGCGTGATCGGCGGTGCTGTTTTCAAGGATCGGCAGCGCGTCCATGTCCGCACGTAGGCCGATTGTCGGGCCATCTGATTGGCCATTGATGATCGCAACCATGCCCGTTTGCGCGATGCCTTCGTGCAATTCATCGACGCCAAAGCTGCGCAATTTATCAGCCACGTAAGCTGAGGTTTTGTGCAGATCAAAACCAAGTTCAGGGATGGAGTGCAAGTGGTGACGCCATTCAATCATGTCGGGGGCAAGATCGGCGATGCGGTTCACAATTGGCATTTTGGCTCCTAGGTTTTTGGAAAAATCAGCGTTGTGCGGTGAGGCGTTGTTGTTCCGTTAGGCCAAGTTTCGCGGCGTATTTTTTGCGTGCGGCAACAAGGCGTGGGTCGTTGGGTTTCATGCCGAGGGTTCGGATAAACTCGGTGCGGGAAAGTTTATCGCGGCGGTCTGGCGTGATCTCGGTTCCCATGGCGCGATCAATGATGTGGCCGCCGTAAGAGACGTGGAACATTTTGGAAAAGTCTTTGAAATGGTGCATGTTGTGGCGGCGGGTGACCGCGACTTCGGGCGCGAATTTGCGAATATTGAGGTGGGCGGTCATGTGATACCATTCATACCCCAGAAAGGTCATGACGTGGCCGACGAACACGAACGCGACGGCCATCGGCAGCGCATCGTTAAAGCCGAGTAATGCGAAAATGGCCCAGTAGAACAGGAAGCCGCCAATCAGTACGGGCAGCATGAACCAGATCGGCACGAAGAACAGTTTCGGGTTGGTCGGGAAATCATGGTGGCCGTAGTGGCACAGATACAGGGCGTTAAATGCGGTTTGGTTTTGCGGTGGGGGAAGGTGAAAGATGAAGCGGTGGATGTTGTATTCCGTCAGCATCTGGCCACCGATGCCAGCGATAATCAGAATGGGTAGCAGCAACGACCAATGTGGAATGATGAACGCGATTGCCGTGATTGAAACGCCGGTCATGATCCAGATCGAGGCGTGACTGTACAGCAGCGCAAATCGTGTGGTGATTGCACGGGTGGTTGTATCAAGTGCCGTTATGTCGAGTATCATTCAGTTAGGGTAAAGCAGAATGCGTTGGATTGGAAAGAGCTGACTTTGCGTGAGCGGGCGACGCAACGGCGTTTGGCGGTGGCGGTTGACCCACTGGATGTGGGTGGCCATAAATTTCCTAAAAATTTGGGAGATGGATCATGGAATTAGAGCAAGTAATGCTTGAGCGGCGCAGCATTCGGGGGTTTCTGGATAAGCCTGTGGCCCAAGAGCTGTTGGAGGAGGTTGTGGCGCTGGCAAATCGCGCGCCAAGTTCGATGAATACGCAGCCGTGGCATTTGCATGTTTTGACGGGTGAACCGCTAGAGGCCGTGCGCAAAGGCAATTCTGAGCGAATGCTGGCGGGGGTGCCGCCTGTGCGTGAAATTTCGGCGCACGCGGCCTATGCGGGGCCGCACCGTGATCGCCAGATTGAAATTGCTGTGCAGTTGTTCGAGGCGATGGGCATTGAACGCCACGACAAAGAAATGCGCCAAGATTGGGTGATGCGCGGGTTTCGTCAATTTGATGCGCCCGTGTCGTTTGTTGTCTGCCTGGATAAATCGCTGGTGGACGACACGATCGGGCATTTCGATCTTGGTGCGATGACCTATGGTTTGGTGCTGGCGGCGTGGTCCAAGGGGCTCGGGTGTGTGATTAACGGGCAGGGGATTATGCAATCGCCCGTGGTGCGCGAACATGCGGGGATCCCCGATGATCAGGTGATTATGACCTGCGTTGCGATGGGTTGGCCCAATGAAGATTTTGAGGCCAACAGCGTAGTATCGCGCCGCCGAGATGTGGACAATGTCACGCGGTTTGTTGGGTTTTAGGGGTTGGGGTAAAACCAAAGGTTGAGGTGGTTTCGTTGCCTGTGTAGGCTTATTTCAGAACATTCGGTTTTATTTTTAAATCATTTTTTTAATACAAATTTTAGGAGAGCGTCATGGGTTACGCGAAATTCATCTGCAATGAATGTAAACGCAATGGCCTTAAAGGCGTCTGGTACAGGCGTATGGGACTGGTAAATGATGCAGATGACGTAGATGACGAAATTTGCCCCATGGACCAGCAGACGATGACCTGCGTTAGACTTAATAAAGGTGCGCCAAGATATGGGTGAGATCTGAACAGCGCGCTTTTGACCCGTCCGAAACGAAAACGTGGCCCTGGTGTCGTGGAAGTCATCGCCAAGCACGAAAAGAAACTCGCCAAAATGTTAGAGATCACCCCTGCGGAATTGGTCGCGGAGAAGCGTCTTTTGGATGCCGTTGCGGAGGCCGGGGATGCGTGGTTGCTGCCGCCGGCGTTTGACCCAAAGATGCGGCTGACTAAGCCAGATGGACCAAGAAAATTACCTGTCACTCCTGCATGTTTCCTATTGGTGGAGATTGCAAATACTAAAGATGCAGGCGCCTATTCTCGCATTGGCGCCGCTAACAATCGTCTAGACGAATTGAGCACGGGGCAAGAAATGAAACGGAACGTGCCGGGGTGTGACAATACCTCTGCGCAAAAATGGGCAGAACGGGGACTGGCGTATACAGTGAACAGATATGCCAGCCTTGAGTGGTGTCATTTGGTGGGCGATTGTCTGGGTGGTTTAACTGTACATTCAAACCTAGTGGCCGCCAGTTTTGGGGCCAATACAGAAATGTTAGCCATTGAGCATTGTTTAAAGGGGCGTGCGGAGTTTGGCGTTTTGATTCAAGCCCAATGCTCCAAGGCCCATGTTGCTGAAGTGATCATCTATAATGTGAAGCATATGAAATCGCAAAAGATCCAGTCATGGCAGATAAATGCACGAAACGATTATTTCACAAAGGATGATTTTGAACATTTTAGTACAGGCTAAGGGTGCCAAGTTCGCTGCTGCGAAACATGCAACAAATATGCCGCTGCTCCTCAAAAGTAATATGGTAACGGTGGCCATCAAGGGGACGCCAATTCAAACTGCGCAGGATATCGTAGAAGAGTTGGCCAGTTTAAGTCTTGAGCTGCCGGTCAATACGCTCGGGACCAAGGCTTTGCCGCCTCAATTTGTTGCAGGCAGCACCGATCCAGTTCGCGTTGCGGCCATTACGGCGGCGCATTATGCCGCGTATCTTTGTCTTAAGGTCGCTGAAAACGTGTTTCATGTTGATCACGTCATAACTGGCAACAAAAATCTAGAGAAATGGTTCAACGTGGTTTACAATTCGCGCGTCGTCGAAGTGCTCCGCCAGAGTTACAGCAAAATGGCTCAGTTCATGGAGATGACGCCAGTCGTTTATGATTTCACCCATAAAAAACCGGCGGTGATCATTTTGCCCACGTGACTGGCAAAGGTAAAACTTGGGATCATAAGATTTATTTGGCAGGGCGGTTTTAGTAGGGTGCTAAGCCGCCAATCAGTCTGGATAAAACCAAGCCTGTCGTTGTGGAAAAGACGGCAATAATTGGCATGGATTCGCAGGCTGGCACGATGATTCACGAGCTTGCGCATGGGGTGGATCAGGCCTTTGATTTTGCGGGTTTCTGGTATGGGTCAGAAAGAACACAGATGATGGCAAAGCTGAATGTTTATGCCGGCGCGTTGCATGCGTAAGGGTTAGAATATTTCTGCGAAACCTCATCATCCTTTACGGGGCGTTGGGCTGGGCCATCGGGCGAAGTCTTTGTGATCGAGCAGGGTGACCCGCGAAATTACAGCGGGAAAATTAACCAAGTCGTTGCCGATAAACCGTCTTTGCTTGTGACGACCACCATGGATTTTTCAATTCCCGATATGAGGTTTCGGATAAATTGTGCAGAATCGAGCAAGACATATTCGGGTCTGATAAATGCTGACTTGAATCAGATAACTTGGACAGGTGCGCCTTGGGCCAGTTGGACCAAGTTACCACCCCTAAAAACCGTTAATAATAAATATCCGAGGCCAAAAGCGATTTAGGCGTAACGTGCCTACATCTGATAATTTGAGGCATTGGGGGTGGTCAATCGTATCTAGCCGCGTTCTAGGCATACCGTCCCCAAATCCCCACATCTGTTGACAGGCACAGCGACTCCCCGTATATGCGCGGCACGAGCCACGGTTCCTTGTTTTGAGAATCGTTTCTAGCCTAAATTGGCGGTCATGATCCGGGAGAAATCTCCGATCCTCTGTTCTTTAACCGCGGTAGCCCATTCACAGACGTGCGGGGTGCCGTGTTCGCGGTGTTTGATCGACAGATCAGGCACCTATTCGAGTTTGAAATAGGTCATACGGGAGTTCCGAATGCCAACAATCCAACAGCTGATCCGCAAGCCGCGCCAGCCGAAAGTTAAACGCTCCAAGTCATTGCACTTGCAGTCTTGTCCTCAAAAACGTGGGGTTTGTACCCGCGTTTATACAACGACACCTAAGAAACCGAACTCGGCTATGCGTAAGGTTGCCAAAGTGCGCCTCACAAATGGTTTTGAGGTCATCTCTTACATCCCAGGTGAAAGTCACAACCTGCAAGAGCACTCTGTTGTTCTGATCCGTGGGGGTCGTGTAAAAGACCTTCCGGGTGTCCGTTACCACATCCTGCGCGGTGTGTTGGATACCCAAGGAGTTAAAGACCGTAAACAACGTCGTTCGAAATACGGCGCGAAGAAACCGAAATAGGGGTAGAGAGATATGTCTAGACGCCACCGCGCTGAGAAACGTGAGATTCTGCCAGACGCAAAATTTCACGACCATGTTCTGTCTAAATTCATGAACAACCTGATGCTGGACGGTAAAAAATCCGCAGCTGAAACAATCGTCTATGGCGCGCTTGATCGCGTTGAAGACAAAACAAAACGTGCACCAGTGGAAGTGTTCCACGAAGCTCTGGAAAACATCCAACCATCCGTCGAGGTTCGTTCCCGTCGTGTTGGTGGTGCAACCTATCAGGTTCCTGTTGAGGTTCGCCCTGAGCGTCGCCAAGCACTGGCGATCCGTTGGTTGATAAAAGCTGCGCGTTCGCGTAACGAAAACACAATGGAAGAACGTCTTGCATCAGAATTGATGGACGCCGTTAACTCCCGTGGTTCCGCTGTGAAAAAACGTGAAGACACGCATAAAATGGCCGAGGCTAACAAAGCCTTTAGCCACTATCGCTGGTAAGGAAGGCACGAGAAAATGGCACGCGAATATCCATTAAATCTATATCGTAACTTCGGTATCATTGCGCACATCGATGCAGGTAAAACCACCTGTTCCGAGCGCATCCTGTATTACACAGGTAAAGAGCATAATATTGGTGAAGTGCATGATGGCGCTGCAACAATGGACCACATGGAACAAGAGCAAGAGCGCGGTAT